>NZ_JBFRFR010000165.1:0-7373 GCF_052114925.1 Bradyrhizobium sp. 2TAF36
CAGGCCCGAGAGTCGTCTCAACAGCCGGCTATTCCCCCCTGCCCCATAAGCCGGCGACGTAGGGCGCGACTGTGGTGATGCCAGTCGCGCCTTACTTTTTTCCGGGGGAATCCGCATGATTTCACGGCACTTACCAACATTATTACCAACACCAGATCGCCCTCGTTCCGCGCCCCCTGACACCCCCCCAGTCGCAGCATCTCCGAGAACTCATTTCGGAGCGCGATAGTTGCGGATGATCACCGGGACGCGGAGCCCATCAATCGACCTTCTACGCCCGGYGCGTGCATCATCTAGCGCTCGAATGGCTACGCTCACGGTCTTCATTGACCTGCCGTTATTCGAAGCAAGGCGCACGAAGAAAGAATTAAGGGCTTTGTCGAATTCGGCCGTTCAAGTCTTGCAGTGCGCCACCTCCTTCTTTGGCAAGACCCGCACCATCAATAATACAGCGGCGGAGTCATCACAGCCATTGCAGGCTCACTTGCGACTCGCGCTCGGGCTAGTGGCGTTTTTGAAAACGCTTTTGCTGCACCCAACACGTCCTGCACTGGCGTCCAGACGCTTCGGCGCCCGGGCGCTATTTGCGAATTGAAAAATCAAACGCGCGTTTTCGAAAACGGGATAGTTGATGCCTTGGTTAATCGGCGACGCGCGCAACTAGACTATCCCAAATATGTGTTGAACCTGCCGTGCTTCGGCAACGGCGACGTCGCGCGCCTGACCGAGGTCGTGGGCGCGGACGCACCCAGCGGCTGGCCCTGGCGTGGAAGGAGAAGCTCGCCGAAGGCGACGTCGTCGTCTGGCTCGACGAGCACGGTTTCGAGCAGCGCCTCGCTAAGAAGATCATCCGCCTCTGGGGTGCGGAGGCCGCCGCGAAGCTGCGGGAGTCGCCCTACGTGATGATGGCGCCGGCGGATTGGCCGGTGGTCTACGCCGCCGGCCGGGAGGCATCGCCGCACGATCCGAGGCACCTTGTCGTCGCGCGCACTACGCGAGGCTCGATCAGCACCACACCTGGATCGGCCGTCGCTATCTCGTCGCCGCCCCGTCGGCCGACTCCTGAAGTGCGCGCCGGCGCGGGCCGAGGAGGCGGTCGCGGCCGCGGTCGCGCAGCGAGCGGCGATCCCGATCGCAGGCGGCTTCCAGGCCGCCGGCGCGCACATGATGGAGCGCTACGTCGCGGACCGGATTCACGAGAGATGTTGGCGGAGCCGGCGATGGGCGACTTGATCACCCGCGAGGTCTCCGACGCCGAGTTCAATGCCTGGCTCGACCGGCCGGACCTGGTCGTGGCGCTCGACGATGAGCAGCGGGAAGCGATCCAGGAACGGTTCGGCATCGTCCGCGGTTGCGCTGGCGTCGGCAAAACCATGGTTCTGAAGGCCGTCGCCCGTGCCCGCGCGGCGTTCGGCCGGACCACCCACACGATGGCCCTGGGCCGTGCCGCGTCCGGATCGGCGAGGCCACCGGCTAGCCGGCGTCGACCATCGCCGCGTTCCTGAGGGGGTCGAAGCTAGATCGATCGCGCTCGGCCCCGGAGTCGCTAGTCGTGGTCGACGAGGCCTCGATGCTGGACCTACCGACCATGTACCGCATCGACCCCGGCCAGTTCTCGCCCATCCAGTTCGGCTTGGTGCTTCATGCGCTGGTCGAGCGGCCCGAGATCCCTTTTGTCGTGTTGACCCTATCGCCAGGCCGAGGCGACCGGCATTCCCGCGGTCGCCGGCGCGATCCGGTCAGGCCGGTTGCCCGACCTTCCGGGAGCCGTCGACGCCACCAGCGGCGGGGTCGCCCTGATCCGATCCGGAGAGGTCACCACCGACCAGATCGTCGACGTGATCGCGCACCTCGGCGGCTTTGCGGAGGACCTACGAATCGTCTCCACCGTGAAGGCGGGCGCCGCCGGCACCGATGCGTTGAACGCGCGCTTTCACGGCATCTTCCGACCAGGCTCCTCGCCGAGGGCGAGCCGGCCTCAAGAACAACTATCAACTGGGCCTGCGCAACGGCAGCCTCGGCCGCATCACCGGCATTGGGGACGCGAAGGTGACCGCCGATTTCGACGGGACCGAGGTCGAGCTGAGCGGACACGGGCTCATGATCTCGCGCTGGCCTACGCAATCACGGTCCACAAGGCCCAGGGCTCGAGCTTCCGGAAGGTTGTCATTCCGATCCAGAAGACCCGGCTGCTGGACCGGTCCCTTTTCTACACCGCGATCACCCGCGCCACGGATTTGGCGATCATGGTCGGCGACTGTGAAATCCTGAGGCAGGCGCGCGAACAAGGTGCCCATGCCGAACCACGGGCGACCGCGCTTGCGTCATTGTATTCTGGGACATAGAAGACGGTATCGGAACGGGTATTGAGACACACAAGAGTGCGATGGAATCGGCCAGGCCGGCCCCAGTGGCGCCCTGAGGTTGTGAGGTTAACTCCGCCAGACCTCGTCAAAGAACTTGCTGTTGAACTGCCAGGCAGCGAATCGGACGGTGTCGTCATAATACCGCCGCGCTCCGAAATCCCACTTCTCGTCGCGGCCCTTTCCCGCCCCTCAGGCCCGTGACCCTCCTCCACCCCGCGCTGTCATTCGCCGCCGCATCGCCGATCTTCGGCGCGAGCGTCGACGGCTTTGCGCGGATCGAGGACTGGCTGACGCGGGAACTGGCTGCCGGACACCTCACCACCCGAGAGGTTGGCGACCTGTTCGAGGTGTTCGCAGAGGCGCTGCTGCGGACGTCTCCGGTGATCGGCGCGCGAGAGGTATGGCCACACGGGAGGATCCCGGAGCGCGTGCGCGACCGCCTTCGGCTCGGTCCCAGCGATCGCGGCGTGGACGGGGCGTTCCTGACGGACGACGACGAGCTTGGTGCCTACCAGGTCAAGTTTCGCAGCCGGACGGACACGTTGTCGTGGCGGGACCTATCCACTTTTGTCGGCCTTTCGGAGTTTGCGAAGCGTCGGCTAGTGGTCACGACGGCAGGCGGGGTCGCCCCCGAGGCGCAGAGCCGCCCGAATCTGAGTTCGCTCCTAGGCAGCGACCTCCGTGGCCTGTCGCCTGAGGATCTGTCGCGCATCTTCACGCTGATCCGCGCCGGCGTCGCTCTGCCGCGGGAGCTGCCCCGCCGGGAGGCTCACCAGGATGCGGCGGTTCGTTCTTTGGTGGACGAGTTGACCGCAAATCCGCGGGCGACTGCGCTGATGGCGTGCGGCAGCGGCAAGACATTCGTCGGCCTATGGGTGGCCCACGACCTCCTGACGCCGGATTCGCCGGCCCGCCTCCTGGTCTTGGTGCCGTCGCTCGCACTAGTCTCCCAGACGCTGAAGGCGTGGTCACTGGCGCAGCCCTGGGGCGGCGCATTCCATTCCTGCTGCGTCTGCTCCGACGAGACGATCGCGGACGACGACGAGATCGAATTGAACCCAAACGAACTGCCGATCCCCGTCACCACGCAGCCAGATGAGATACGTCGCTTCCTGACTGGCTCCGGCGTTCGAACGGTCTTCTCGACCTATCAGTCCTCGGAGCGCGTCCGCGAGGCGGTCGAGGGCCTCGATGGCTTCGAGTTCGACCTGGCGATTTGCGATGAGGCTCACCGCACGGCACGCGCCGGCCACTCCGATTTCACGCTGCCGTTGGATGAGGAACGTTTACCGATCCGACGTCGGCTGTTCATGACGGCAACGCGCCGGATTTTCGCACCGAAGATCAAGAAGACTTCTGTTGTCCACTCAATGGACGACGTCCCACTCTATGGACAGATCGCCCATTCTCTGAATTTCCGGCAGGCGGCGGACCTCGGCATCATTTGTCCGTACAAGGTCCTCATCTCAGTCGTGACCAAGTCGGAACTGGCGGAATACATCCGGCAGACCGGTGTCCGCATGGATGGGCGGACCACGGCGCTGGAGGAGATCGCGGGACGCTATGCGCTGTCGCGAGCTATGACCCGGCTTGGGCTGCGCAAGGCGTTCACTTTCCACAAGACGGTGAACAGCGCGGCGTCCTTCGTCGCTCCCGGCGAGTTCGGCCTAGAGCGGTTTCTGCCGGACTTCACATGCCTCCACGTCTCCGGCGCCATGAGGACTGCTGATCGAGAAACGCGCATGGTCCAGTTCAAGGGGCAGGACCCGGCGATTATGTCGAACGCACGCTGCCTGAACGAGGGTGTCGATGTTCCCGCAGTCGACCTCGTCGCATTCATGGACCCAAAGCGCTCGATGGTCGACATTGTCCAGGCGATGGGGCGTGCGCTGCGCAAGCCTCGGCAGAATTCGACGAAAGCGTTCGGCTATATCCTGCTACCCGTCTATATCGACGCCGAAGGCGCGTCAGACATCGATGCAACGATCCAGGGATCGGAATTCAACGACGTCTGGTACGTCCTTCGGGCGCTAATGGCCCAGGATCTTCAATTGACCGAGACTGTCGAAAAGCTGCGGGTGGCGCAGTTGCGCAATCAGGCATCCGACGCCGCCGACTCCTTCTCCGGGTTTCTGCAAGTGATCGGCTCTGCCGAGGTGGAAGACGTCCTTCGGTCGTCGATCAGGGTGCAGGTCGTCGAGGAATTGGGCGAATTTGCACGTCTCTACGCACGCGACCCTCAGCCCTACGTTGCCATCAAGGGCATGGAAGCAAAGGTGAAGGCGTTCTTGGAGCGGCGGTTCGGGCAGGAGGTAAGGATCAGTCGGAAGCGAGGCGAGACGGTCGACGGCTTGGTCAATTTCTCTATCTCATGCTCGAACGCGAAGGGCTACATGGAGAAATACACCTTCTTCAACGCGATTACGCCCGAGGACCGTACTCGACGGCATTTCGTGATCTGGAGTGAATATTCTCGATATGGCTTCGTGATCCCAACCCCCATTTTCGACGGCTTTTTGACGGCTGAGTGTCAATCGGCCTGTAAATTTGACCCCTCATCGGCGTCCAATTGTGACCCCTTCGTGCGCCGCGGTTTGACGGTAGCGCTCGGCTCGTTGGAGCTGGCCGGGATAGCGGAGACGAGACGAGCGCGGGTGGCGTGATCGTCGTCGCGGCTTTTGAAGCGCCAGCTGTCATTGCCGGTCTCGACGATGTCACAGTGATGGGTCAACCGATCGAGCAGCGCGGTGGTCATTTTGGCGTCGCCGAACACGCTCGGCCATTCGCCGAAGGCGAGATTGGTGGTCACGATGACGGAGGCGCGCTCATAGAGCCGGCTGACGAGGTGGAAGAGAAGCTGGCCACCGGACTGGGCGAAGGGCAAATAGCCGAGTTCATCCAGCACAATGAAGTCCATCCGGGTCAGATGCTCGGCGAGCCGTCCTTGCCGTCCGTTGCGGGTCTCGGTCTCGAGGCGATTGACGAGGTCGACTACGTTGAAGAAGCGGCCGCGGGCACCGGATCGGATGCAGCTTCTGGCGATGGCAATGGCCAGGTGGGTTTTGCCTGTGCCGGTGCCGCCAACCAGCACGACGTTGCGTTGTTGGGCGATGAAGCCGCCGCCAGCAAGATCATTGACGAGAGTCTGATTGATCGGCGTGCCGTCGAACTGGAAGTCGGCGATGTCCTTGGCAAGCGGAAGCTTGGCAATGGTGAGCTGGTATTTGATCGACCTGGCTTGCTTCTCGTTGATCTCGGCGTTGAGCAGGTCGCCGACAATGCGCTGAGGTTCGTGCTGGCGCTTGACGGCAGTTGCCATGATCTCGTCGAAGGCAGCCTTCATGCCGTAGAGCTTGAGTTCGCCCATGAGGTCGAAGATTTGGGTTCGTTCCATCAGATGGTCCTCCGGAGGTTGTCGTAGCGGGCACAATCGGCGATCGGTGCATGACGGAGCGTCAGTGCGGCCGGCGTCATGATGTTGGCCGGTGGGGCGGGTTCACGTTGACGGGCCAGGATATTGAGAACGACATCGGCCGAATGGACGCTGTGACTGAGCGCTTCGGCACAGGCCGCTTCCACCGCGGGCAGACCGTCAGTCAGCACCGCGTTGAGGATGTCGACCATCTGCCGATTGCCGTCGTCGGTGCTGGCAAGCTTGCGCCGGATCCGCTCGATCGCGGCTGGCAGCACCCAGTCTTTGAAGGGAGCACCGTTGCGCAAGGCGCCGGGTTTGCGGGCGAGCACCGGCACATAATGCCAGGGGTCGTAGACGGTATCGCCGCGGCCAAAGGATCGCGGGTGCTCGGCAACGATGCGTCCATCCTGACGGATCACGATGCGATCGGCATAGGCTTGAACCTCGACCGGTCGTCCGACTGCGCTGGCTGCGACCGAGTACTTGTTGTTGTCGAAGCGCACCAGGCAGGTCTTCGAGACCGATGCCGTCACCGCATGGAAGCCGTCGAAGCGGCCGGCATAGGGAACGAGTTTGGGGCGTTCGGCTTCGAACACTTCCCAGATCGTCTGATCGACCAGCTCCGGATGGCGATGAACCTTGGCGTAGGCGATGCATTTGTCGAGCAGCCAGGCGTTTAACTCGTCGAGGTTTTTGAACCGCAGCCGCGGCGTGAAGAAGCGTTCCCTGACCAGCCCGACCTGGTTCTCGACCTGCCCCTTCTCCCAGCCCGACGCTGGCGTGCAGGCGACCGGATCGACCAGATAGTGGCTGCACATCTGCAGGAAGCGGCGATTGTAGAGACGCCCTTTACCGACGAAGATCGTCTCTACGGCGGTCTTCATGTTGTCGTAGATGCCGCGGGTGCAGGTGCCTTTGAACAGGGCGAACGCCCGGTCGTGGGCGTCGAACACCATCTCCTGCGTCTCCCGCGGATAGGCCCGCACGAACAGCATGCGGCTGTGACAGAGCCGGACATGGGCGGCCTTCACCATCACCGTGGTGCCGCTCAGCAAGACCACCTCGTGGCTCCAGTCGAACTGGTAGGCTTCGCCTGGGGCAAAGCTTAGCGGGACATAAGCAGCCGCGGTCGATTGCCCGCGTTCCTTGCTCCACCGCCTGGCGTAACGCCGCACCGCATCGTAGCCGCCGTCATAGCCACGGCTGCGCAGCTCTTCGAAGATCCGGATTAACGTCAGCTGTTCACGAGCCGGTTTGGCCGCGTTCGCCGCCAGCAGTCCGTCGAGCTCTACTGCCCATCGTCCCAGCTTTGGCCGCGGCTGCACTTGCCGCTCGTACTCGAAGGAGGTCTCTCCTGACCTCAGCACCTTCCGGACCGTGTTCCGCGACACCTTCAGGTCACGGGCAATCTCCTTGATCGTCTTGCCCTTGATGAAGTGCTCGCGCCGAATCCGCGCAATCGTCTCCACGATCAGCATCCTCGACCACCTGCTTCATTCCAAAGCAGGCAGCGCAACAGACCAACCTATAGGGGGTCAATTTTGGACGCCGATCCCCCGGCTTAGGGGGTCAATATTGCAGGCCGAATGACA
>NZ_JBFRFR010000166.1:0-7264 GCF_052114925.1 Bradyrhizobium sp. 2TAF36
ATTAGACTTGGCTTTTCCTTCGAAGATTACTTGACCAGTCTCGTTGACAACGCACACAGCGGTTTCTCTCTGTGAGACGTCCAGCCCGACGTACTGCTTCATGGGAGCTCCTTCGAATCATTTGATTGCGAGGGCTCAACGATAACGGACCTTGTCTGCCACGAGCGCCGACCGCAATTACGTCATCGTCTGTAAATATTGCAGGCCGAATGACAGCGGAGGTCAAGAATCTTGCACCAGATTTGCGGTCGAACAATTCCAGCGGGTTGCGCAGCGGCATCGTATGTCGGTGGGTTGCGCCGCCGCATCAATGCGTTACAACGATGAAATCCGTGTCTTTTCCCGTCTCGTGGCTAAATCCGTCGTCGGAAATAATCAATGAAGAGGCCGGCGTCAGAAGTTTAGAGATCCTCTCAACGGTATCCCGCGGTATTTCGATGCGGTTGAGGACAGCGTTGGCTTTATCGGGAGACGGTACCGATAGGGCGGTTTGCTTCACGGGCGCTTCGCGTTCTTTTGTGGCATCCTCGATGCGAGGAAATTCGTCCGGAATCGACACGACGGTCCAGCGAATAGCCGCTCCCTCGCTCTGGAATTCCATTGCAGTAAACACGTGCGTTCCAAGGGGCTCCTCCGGATTTTCGATCTTGACCGCAACATCAAACAACGGCGAGAAGCCCTGACGCACGAAGAGCTTGCTCAACTTACGACTCACGAAGACGGAGATCGGGGCCATCTTTCTGGGTGTGCCTTCAGCGGCAGCCGAGTTTGGAACCTGGAGACTAGTGGCTTCTGGAGTCTCGGTCTTGGACACCGGTGATCCATGCGTTGCCGCGGCTGTGCTAACGCTCTTACCCACGACTGTGGCAGCCTGAAATTCCGGCGAACCGGACACTGCTTTCGGCTTAAAGAGGTGCGGACTGGTTATCTCGACCGGCTGGACATCGTGGTGCGCAATGATCACGCGCGTGCCGCGCTTCGTGAGATGCCAGAGTCGAATGGCAAAGTCATTTTTCAAACGGATGCAGCCGTGTGACGCCGGATGCCCAGGCACGACACCGGCATGCAACGCAATCCCTGACCAGGTGATGCGCTGCATGTAGGGCATGGGGGCAGAGCTATAAATATTTGAGCGGTGCCATCGTTGTTTGCTGATCACGCTGAATACGCCCAGGGGTGTAGGATGCCCCTGAGTTCCCGTGGACACCGTCGAGCGTGCGATCAGTGCCCCGTTGTCAAAAAGCGAGACCCGTTGGTCAGCGATCGAGATGATGATCTGGAGCGGGCCCTTCGGAGGGGCCTCAGGCCGAGCGTTCTTCGCAGATCCAGAGTTTGTCTGCCGGTGATAGTGCTTGTGTTTGAACGGAGCGTAGTGGCCTGGCCAGAACCTGTCCTGCGGCCAAAACGGAAACTGAGCGTGTGCGATCCCTGTAGAGAGCATGAAAGCGGCGAAAGCTATTATTGGAGTCTGCCTCCTCATTCAGTGCCTCATGCAGTGAAGTTGCATGCGAGGTCCAACGCAAGAAGCGTGGCGTTACCGACCATAGCCTCGTCTTCAAATCTGGTCGCAGTGGGTCGAAAATTGGACCAATTCCAATGACGAGGCCAATCTGCCGGAAGAAGACAATCGGCAATAGCCGTCGCGCTGATCGCCGGGCCGATCAATGTACGGTGTGAGGGCCGTTGCGACGGACGCTTTGATCTTGGGCAATGGGTTCGGTTCGCTCAGATGATCCCATAAATCGTCAACGACAGACCGCTCGAAGGGACGGCATCCCCGACTACGGCCACTCAAGCGCACCTGTTGGTCCGACATTCACCATGACCGGCTCGCCGCGAACTAGCCGCATGCGTCGCATGGGTCCGAAACTTCCCAACACGCTTACGTCGCAGAACAATTGCTTGCCGCCGGCGCGTTGCATGCGGGCAACACTTCGTGGAAAAGATGATGAACCGCGGTTTGCGCCATTGCGCGGCCATGTCTCGACCCGAAAATTCACCCGTCGCGTGCTTGGCTGTGCAGCATTGCTCGGGTGGGGCCTTTGGAAGCGACGGGATGATGAACCCGCGGCGATTTACGGCAGTGGTGCCGACGTTTTGCGGAACGGTCGTTCTCGCGGGGGGGATCGTTGGCTGGCTGGCTGGCTTCGGTTCGGCCGGCACCGAGAACATCGGCGCAGTGCCAATCGAGGATCGCGCAGCATCGCTCGCCGCCAACGCCAGGCTCGCGGATGAACCGCAGGCAATCGCAATGGACAACGCCGTTGTCGCTAACACCGTTGTCGCGAACGCTGCTGTGGCTGGCGCCGAAGTGGCGACGGCCGCCGAACCCGCGGCGGGGACGGCCACCGACACGACGGCGGCTTCGGATAAGCCGGAATCGATCGTCGTGGCTGCGTTGCCCGATCCGTCGCAGATGCTGTCGGCCGATTTACCGCCCGTGCAGGAATCGGTGGACTTGGGCCACCATGATGTCGCCCAACCGGGGCCGACAACGCGCAATGCCTCCAACTCGGCGCCGGTGACGCAGGATTTTCGCTATCTCATCTATTACGTCTGGTCCGAACTGCCTCCTGCCGAGAAACCGGCGGAGATCGTCTTAAAGTCACTCAAGGACATCCCGGTCGGAACGCCGGTCGAGGAGATCAAGCGCGCTTCCGACGCTTTCGGTCTGGACTTCCATTTCATGAAAGCGGTTGCCAAGATCGAGTCCGGTTTCGACCCCAAGCAGCGCACGGGGTCGTATATCGGCCTGTTTCAACTGAGCAAGTACGAGTTCAACAAATTCGGCTCCGGGCAGATTCTTGATCCCCGCGACAATGCCATTGCGGCAGCCTACAAGGTCATTACCGAAGGCATTCTGTTCGAGTGGGTGACGCAGAAGAAGCCGACCTTGAGTGATCTTTACTTGATCCATCAACAAGGCTGGGAAGGCGCCGCCGAGCACATCAGCCAACCCGATCGCATCGCTTGGAAATCCATGTGTGCCACCAGCGAAGGGAGGGAGAAACGCGAAAAATGGTGCAAACGCGCGATCTGGCGGAATACCCTTCCGGCCGTCAAAGCCGAGTGGAAATCGGTGGATAAGCTGACATCGGGGGCGTTCGTCGGAATGTGGCGCGAGCGGGTTGCGCATTTCCAATCGAAATACATGGCTACCGCCGACGCCGAACGGGCGAACCAGTAGATTTCCGTTGAGTGGTTGGTAGGAGTTGCCGCACGCGCGGGCCGAGCGGGGGCCTCACCGCCGCCGCGAGACGTGGTGTCGCTCAGTGGTCGCGCAGGACGCGCTTTACGTTTTCAACGACTCGCTCGGACCATTCCTACTGCGCGCTAACGAGGTGATCGATCAGATGCCGATGTCTGGTTGTGGCCCGGTCCATGCGTAGACCGCCGGCCTTGGCCGTGATGCTACACATCAGCTCGTCGGTGTGCAGACTGCCTTTCATCAGCATCTCGCCGTGGGCAGCGTGGATCAGTTCGACGGCCTTAGCGGCGGCCGCCTCGCTGTGCGGCGCATCGACGATTTCGATTCTCGCGATGTCGAGCCCGTGAGTGTCGGCCGTGTCTCTGATCTTTCCCTCCGGACCCACCAGGATCGGTCGGATGATGCCCGCGCTGGCGCTGTCGAGGACGCCGCAGCGCAGGGAGGTCTCGTCGCAGGGGTGCACCACGACGGTCTGAACGGGATCGATCGAGCGGGCGCTGCGATCAGAGTATCGTACTTGCTCGGAGTGCTCGTGTGGGCGTTTGCGGTAGCCTGGTCGACGGACTCATCGCTGGCGTTTCATTCACGCCTTTCAGGGCTACTGGGCGGTTTTTGACCTCAAGGGCCTAGTTGAATCCGCAGTGGGCCGGATAGGCTTGAACCATTACCACCTTATACCGTGAGATTTACGGACAACTCTCACGACGACCCAGGCAAAAACGTACCTGAGCCTAAGCCATGCGCAGAGGAGGCCCGGCGGTTCGCGCAGCAATATGCCGACGTTGGGAAGTTACGAGGTCGCTCGAATTGAGGAAGTCTCTGCCCCGCAGACCCTCGCCTGAATCCTTGTCCTCCTCATTGCATGATCGAATGAAGTTCGCTGCCGGCGGCACAATACCCATTCAGGGTGCACAGTGGTTCGTCGCCAATATGTTAACGCCTCGCGCGGAACGGCTGGGTTAGACCAGCATCTGATCAACTACGAGCGCAGGAAAACCGCAGCGTCTAGATAGCAAGGAGGAAATATCGCCTTAAGCCTCGCGCCGCGCAGGAAGATTGTGTGACGAGACAAACCACCACGCGTTGCGATCCAATTCCGAACCGGAGCCGGGTACATTGAATACATTATTCGTGTGGCTTCTGGATTTGTAATTTGGCGTCCGCCAGCCCCCAGGTCCCAGGCTGCGTGGAAGGCAAGATTTGCCCTTTCAGTTACGCAGATTCTTTCCGAAGGGATCTTAGCTAGGACGATCGTACAGGCCGAGGCGCAGAGGCCATCGATGATCACAGTCTGGCCCGTGTTCTTCAAGTTTTCGTACCGATCGAAGTAACGTTGGATCAACCCACCCCGATCGTTGGTAATCCTCACCACGGCATCGCTTGGGCCCGCGTATCCCAGTGAAAATGCTGTAGCGAGCAATGCCGTCAGGAATTTCATGTTTGTGCCTCTCAACATTGCATTTACCCCGGTACTACGTTCGAATGTGTTGCGGCAGGAACGACGTCACTGGGCGTTCGGGTAGCGGGTAGCAGGACTCGGCAGCCTGCCTCCGGAATGAACCCTTCGTAGGTTTGGAGCGGCAATCTGAGGCGATCGTGGGACACCCGCAGTTATCGGACGGCTATGCGCTTACATTTCTTGCGACCGCCGAATGGTTTCTGACAGTTTGCCGTACCCGGCGGCCGCGTCTGACTTCCAAGCTGAATACGAGGGTTCGATTCCCTTCCCCCGTCCAAACTTGTCGAAGAACTAGCCTGCGAACGATTGTTGCTTTCGACAAGGACTTCCCGTCTGGCGCGCGGCGCGGTCGTGGTTCACTGCCTCTACTTCGGTACGCATTCGACGTTGAAGGCAATGATGATCTGCGCTGGGTCAGCCTGACCCAGGCTCTTCAAGTCTTCCAAACCGCTTCTCATCCTGGCTCCCGCCTCCTTCAAGCGCTCCTCCAGTTTGGACTTCGCTGCCAGGCAGCGCTCTTCACTGGAAAATTCCTGGAATACCACGGTCGGAAGGACCCTCCATTCCGCTCTGTCATTTGTGGCGGCCGGACTAACTGAATACGAGAAGACGTACATCAGGACCCACATCGGAAGGCTCCATCTGTGACGCGACGGCAGTGAAAGCCTGCGCCCTCAAGGCCATCGTCGATAAGAGGGGCACGTCTCGCCTGCGTCGGTGCTTGCCACAGGCCGTGTTAGTGCAGCGCTGCTTAACAAAGGGAGGTTGATCTGGATCAAACAGAAGCCCGATACTTCCATCCTATGAGCCGGGGCTTGTCCTGGCGGGCGCACTATGGGCGGATCACGCCGATATGGATCATTGCGCTTCCAGCCACGCCAGCGTCTCCGCTTTTTGATCGGACGAAAATCGACGAACTTGCGCCGAGACAAAGTGCTTCGCCATCCGCGGTATGGCCTTGAAGAGCTCGCTGTCAGTCACGACGACCACGCGCTTCACCTGTCGATGATAGCCTCCGACGAGCTTGAGCTGTCCCAGCCCGGAAAGGCCTTTGCGAATATCATTAGGCCGGCCAGCTCTCCATTCGCCGCGACAAAGGGATCGATTTCCTGGGCGAGCCGCTCAAAGTTAGCTTTCTCGCGAGCGCCCCTACCGGCGAGAGAGTGAGGATGCGTCGGTCTCGCAGCAACTCCGGCCTGAGAAGTTCGAGGCCGCTCAACTATCGTCGGCTTATTGGGCTGACCGAAAGCAGCCGCAACATCTGTAAACCGGCGCTCTCACCCACCTCAGACATTGCAAAGATGCAGCAACCGCTAGCCATACATAGCCCGCAAAAAAGCCCCGGCGAGCCGGGGCTTTGGTTTGCGCAGACTGGAGCGATCAGTATCTCGCCGCGACAGGAGCTTTTCCATACCCGCCGAAGCGATAGTTGAAGCGCACAGTGACCATATCCACGTCTTGGCTGATCCGGTCGTTGAGTACGGCCGCAAGCCGCGGATCGGCCACGGAGAAGGAGTTGTTCGCATGTCCCATCCACAGATGATCGTATTCAACACCGACCGACCAGTTTTGTGCGAAGCCATACTCCCAGCCGACACCCAGCGCGCCGCCCCAGCGCGTGTTATCTGCCGAGACCAGACCGATCCCGGTGGTGTTGTCGAATATTGTCAGGCGATTGCTGGTTACGGCCGCGCCGCCCTTCACGTAGAGCAGTGACGCGTTCCACGCCCAACCGAGTTGGCCCGTGAAGAGACCGATGGCGTCGGTCTTAACTGTGGTTGAAAGCGTCGGGTTGAACAGGCTGACGCGTGTGTTGCTGAGGTCGGCCCAATCGCCCTGCGCTTCCAATCCGAACACAAATTGATTGGATTGCCAGCGATACCCGACCTGCCCGCCGACAACGCCACCCGACCGATCCCGGCAACCGCTTGCAACTGTGCCTGCGAGCGTGACGAAATCCACGCAATTGTGGCTTTGGCCCCATCCGCCGTTGGCGCCGATGTAGAAACCGGTCCAGTCATAGATCGGAGCGACCACCGGCGGCGGCGCCTTGGTGTAGGGGCGTGCCGCCATATCAGCCGCCGACGCGGGGGCCGCCATGCTCACTGCCAGCAAGGCCACGCCACTTAACAAAATCTTCCTCATTATTCTCGCTCCATCCACGTTTCACCCGAACGATGCCGGTTCTTTTTTGGATGTCCGGCGTTCCAGCTCGAACCTAGCTGAGCCGACTAGCATTCGATGTGCCTAAGCGGCAACAGTCGGGAAAATTTGGAAATGTGCGCGCGCTCTAGTTGAGTAAGCGCTATTGACCAATCAACGAAGGAATTTGCGTCTTAGAATTTGCGGCAGCGGCGGTTTGTTGGCCCCTTAGCCGAAGGTCGATTGAGCGCGTGTCATGTCGGCTGTCAGGGGCAAACCGGACGCCGATCCAACTTGGCGTCCACCGCTGCTTTTGACCCTGGCTGTGTGAAAAGCCACGAGTCGGTTACGATTCCTCCGTTTCCTGATGGGGGATGTGGATGGGACGCTTCGTTGAAGGCGCGGACAGATCCCAGCTGACGCTCTTGCCGGAATGTCTGGAGGATTGGGTAGAC
>NZ_JBFRFR010000167.1:0-7095 GCF_052114925.1 Bradyrhizobium sp. 2TAF36
TCTTTGAGCGCCTCGTGGCCAATGGAAAGCCGAAGCTCGTTGCCCTGATCGCCGTCGCCCGCAAGCTGCTGACCATCCTCAATGTCATGATCAGGACGAAAACACCATGGCAACCCGCTTGACAGCGAACACAGTCGCTCACCCGTCTCACCGCTGCGCGGCGAGCCACCCTCCCCTACAAGGGGGGGAGGGAAAAAGGCCCCTCAATCCAGCTTCGCGTCCATGCCCCGCTTCACCGCGGGACGCTCCATCAGCGCCTCATACCAGCGCTTGACGTTGGGAAAATCGGCCAGCTCAACCTTGTGGCGAGGGTGGCGCCAGGCCCAGCCCAGGATGGCAAAATCGGCAACCGAGAGGTCGCCGGCGACGAAGTCGYGGGCCTCCAACCGGCGGTCCAGCACGCCGTAGAGCCGGCGCGTCTCCGCCATGTAGCGCTTCAGGCCATAGGCGCGATCCTGCTCGTTCTCGAGCGCGATGAAATGGTGCACCTGGCCGGGCATCGGGCCGAAGCCGCCCATCTGCCACATCAGCCATTCATAGACGGGGATGCGCCCGGCAAGCGATTTCGGCAGGAATTTGCCGGTCTTTTCGCCGAGATAGAGCAGGATCGCACCGGACTCGAAGATGCTGACGGGCTTGCCGTCCGGCCCCTCGGGGTCGACGATCGCGGGGATCTTGTTGTTGGGGCTGAGCTTCAGGAAGCCCGGCGCCATCTGCTCGCCCTTGGTGATGTTCACCGGCACCACCTTGTAAGGCAGCCCCATTTCCTCCAATGCGACCGAGATCTTGCGGCCGTTCGGCGTGTTCCAGGTGTGCAGCTCGATGGTCATTCAGGCATTTCCTTCCCCGAGATATCTGGCATCCAACTACTCCAGAAGGTTGCACCCCCACAACTGGCGGACCGGGATGGCCGGTCCCTGTTGACTCGACCGGTCCCCTCTGGAATGTCGCGGCCGTCGCGGATAAATTCCGCCACCTCCAAAAAGCCCCGAGGGACCGCCGTGTCGAAATCTGCCTCCCGCGCCCGCCTGTTCGAAATCATCCGCCGGCGCTCCTTCGGCCGCGGTGACGTCACGCTCGCGTCGGGCCGCAAGAGCGATTTCTACTTCAACCTCAAGCCGACCATGCTCGACCCCGAGGGCGCGACCCTGCTCGCCGAGCTGACCTATGAGGCGCTGAAGGACGACCAGCTCGACTTCATCGGCGGGCTTGAGATGGGCGCGGTGCCGCTGGCCGGCGCGCTGGCGCAGATCTCCTGGATCAAGGGCCATCCGATCGCGGCGTTCTTCGTGCGCAAGAAGCCGAAGGAGCACGGCGCGAAGCTCGCGATCGAAGGCCTGCCCAAGGGCGAGACGCTCGAAGGCAAGCGTGTCGTGATCGTCGAGGACGTCACCACCACCGGCGGCTCGGCGATGAAGGCGGTGGAATCCGTACGCGAGACCGGCGCCGAAGTGGTGCTGGTGCTGACCATGGTCGACCGCGAGGAAGGCGCCACCGATACGTTTGGCGCGGCCGGCCTGCCGTTCCGCTCGCTGTACAAGGCGTCGGAGTTCTTGAAGGCTTAAGGCCGCGAGACAGTCCTGGCCGTCCATRCCCGGGCGTTGCCCGGAAGCAACCATCCGCCGGAAGCTGTGCCCGGCCTTGAAGAGGTCACGGCCTCGACTTGAAATCGCCTCCGCTCAACTGCTCATTTACCATCCAGCACTATGGTGAATCATGTGCCGAGACCTCGGAAGGTTCCGGCCGGTTCAGTAGCGTCGGAGTGAGCATTGCGTACAGCCTTGTCCCATGCGCGTCGCGCGATGCTTGTGGCCGCCAGCCTGGCGGCCCCGCTGCTTGCAGCTCCAGCCCCGGCTTCGGCCGAAGGCCTGTTCGACTTCTTCTTCGGCGGAATGCAGCGGCCCCGGCCGCAGCGTGAGGTTCCGCAGCAGTCGAACTCCTTTGCCGATCCCTTCGCCAGCCAGCAGAATCCCGCAAACCCGCAATATGTGCCCCCGACACGCGCGGCGGCGGCCGGCGGCTCCGGCCCGGCCTTCTGCGTGCGCACCTGCGACGGCAAATATTTTCCGCTGATGCGCGGCCTCGCCTCGCCCGCCCAGATGTGTCAGGCGTTCTGTCCTGCCACCACGACAAAGGTCTATTTCGGCTCTTCGATCGACGGCGCCGCTTCGCAGACCGGCGAGCGCTACGCCGACAGCGAAAACGCGTTCGCCTATCGCAAGGCGCTGCGTGCCGACTGCACCTGCAACGGCCGTGAGCCGGTCGGCCTCGCCCCGGTCGATCTCGCGCTGGATTCCTCGCTGAAAGCCGGCGACGTGATCGCGACCAGCGACGGCCTCGTCGCCTATACCGGCATCCGCGTCGGCAATGACCAGGCTGCGGACTTCACGCCGGTTGCCTCCTACCCCGGCCTCACCGCGCAGGTCCGCGCGCGGCTTGGCGAGATGAAGGTGGCACCGGTGCGCGCGGAGACGGTCGCAGCAGATGCGCCGGCCTCAGTCGAGATCGTGCGCGAGGCACTGCCTGACGTGACGGTGCCGAAGACCCCTGCACAGAAGCCGGCGAAGCGGGCGGGGCTGGACTAAGCCCCAACTAAATCAAAGTCGTCATTGCGAGCGCAGCGAAGCAATCCAGTCTGCCACCGCGGACAGATTCTGGATTGCTTCGCTACGCTCGCAGTGACGGAGGGTGCTGCGTCATCTCCCGATGATCACCCCGATCACGTTCGGCGCCGCCAGATATTTCTCCTCGATCGCCGCGCGCGCGGCGGCGCGGTTTTCCTGAGTCAGCAGGCCGCGCTTCTCGGCCAGGATCATCCAGCAGAAGCCCCACCAGTCGGTGAGCATGCCCGCCTCGCCGATGAGATCGTAACCCTGCTCGGCTGCGAAGATGCGCGCATGCGCTTCGTCCAGCGTGTCGAGGAACAGATGATCCTCGGTCGAGAACAGATCGTCGCTGACGTCGTCGATGGTGTAGCCCCAGATCGACTGGCACACCGCGTTGAACTCGCGGTCGAACTGGTCGTCATCGACCGCGTAGCGCCGCGCGGCCTGATGCAGCCGCGACAGCGAGCGCGCGAAATCGGCGATCCGGGTGAGGGCAAATTGATCAAAGGCGATGGTGGACATGTAGTCCTCGCAAAGTCTGACGGACGCTAGATATTGTGTCGGCAACGCGCCGAATCACAATGATATATCAAAGACTTGCTAAAGTGTTCTTAATTTGTTCCAGAACAGGGGACAAAGTCCGGCTGGCGGAATCGAAAGGGGTCGCCTCGCAGCGACCCCTTTGCCGGTTGCAATCGTGTTCGGGATGAAATCCAGCCCCGGCAATTTGGCAAGTTAGAGGTACCTATGGACTTAGGCGATTCCGGATAAGTACTGGACGTAGTCCTGTCCTATTTTCCGTTGACGTGCCCGATGGATCCGGTTGGCACGAGGCCGCGATCTCAATAACAGCGCGAGGCCGCAATGGCGTGGACGCGGCGGTCACCGAGCAGATGGGCGACAAAGCCATTGCTGGGAAAGATCTTTGCGAACGCGGCATCGCGGATGCTGAGACCGCCGGCATAGGCGCCGAAGGCAGGCATCACGGCGCGCATCCCGTCACTGGCGAAGCAGCGGCGTTCCATCGAGCGGCCGCGTGCGGAGACGCGCGCCTTCGGATGCAGATGGCCGGCGATCTCGCCGCGCGCACCTGTTGGCTCATGACGGAAGGTGATCGGGCCGATCGCGACTTCGTCGGCGATGGTCCCGCCGAGATCGCGCGGCAGCATGGGATCGTGATTGCCCGAGATCCAGATCCAGTCGCGGCCGGTCTGGAGTGCGGCAACAGCATCGCGATCGTCGGACGACAACCGCTCATGCGCGGTTCGGTCGTGAAAGCTATCGCCGAGCGCGATGACCGTTCGGGGATTATGGCGGGAGATGACAGCAGCGAGACGGCTCAGCGTTGCCAACGTATCGTAAGGCGGCAGCAGCACACCGCGCGTGGCGAAGCTGGACCCCTTCTCCAGATGCAAATCGGAGACGACGAGCAGGCGCTGCTCTTCCCAGAACAGCGCACCGGAGAGATCGGCGTGGAGCGCGATGCCAGCCACATCCAAAGTGCGTGTCGATGAGATCGATAGCGCCACTTGCTCCGTCATGGCCGGGCTCGTCCCGGCCATCCACGTTCTTGCCGCGGAAGCAAAGACGTGGATGCCCGGGTCAAGCCCGGGCATGACGATGTGGATGGAGTTGCGCGCACCACTGGTAAAATTCTCTACGACATCGCCTCTTTGACCAGCTCGTCGGCGGCTTCCGCCAGGAGCTCGTCACCAGCTTCGCCATAGACTGACTCGCGGCCGATTTCCAGCATCACGGGGACGGCGAGCGGCGAGACGTGATCGAGTTCCCGATGCGTGATACGACCCTGGATGCGGGCAAGCATGGCGCCGAGACGGCGCAGGTCGAGCAGCCCGGTGGCGGCATCGGCACGGGCGGCGCGCAGCAACACGTGATCGGCCTGGTGCTTGCGCAGGACGTCGTAGACGAGATCGGTCGAGAACAGCACTTGGCGGCGGCTCTTGTCCTCGCTGGTGAAGCGCCGCTCGATCAGGCCGGAGATCAGCGCGCAATTGCGGAAGGTGCGCTTCATCAGCGCGGATTCCGCGAGCCAGGCTTCGAGATCGTCCCCGAGCATGTCCGGGTTGAACAGCGCGTCGAGATTAAGCTCGCCGTTGCGGATCATGAAGGAGGCATCGCCAAGCCCCCAGATCGCCACCGCATATTCATTGGCGACGAAGCCGAGCGGCCGGGCGCGCATCCGCTCCAGCCGCCGCGTCAGCAGCATGCCCAGCGTCTGGTGCGCGAGCCGGCCCTCGAAGGGATAGCAAATGAGATAATGCTTGTTGCCGCGTGGAAAGGTCTCGACCAGCAGCTCGCGCACGCCGGGCACACGTGAGATGTCTTTCTGCAACGACAGCCAGTCGCGCACCTGCTCAGGCAGACCGTTCCATGCACGGCGGTCGTCGAGCAGGCGCCGCACGCGCTCGGCAAGATAGGTCGAGAGCGGAAATTTGCCACCCATATAGGACGGCACTTTCGGGTCTTTGTCGTTGGCGCGGGAGACATAGACCTGGTCCTCGGCCAACGCCTCATAGCGCACGACTTCGCCGCCGAACACAAAGGTGTCGCCGGCGGTCAGGCCCTCGATAAAATATTCCTCGATTTCGCCGAGCACGCGGCCGCCGCGCGCGATGGCGCCGGTCGAGCCGCTGCCGGTGGAGCGCCCACGAACGAGCCGCACCTTCAGCATCGGCTCCTCGACGATGGTGCCGACATTGAGACGATAGCTCTGCCGCACCTTTGGATTGGCAACGCGCCA
Organism: Bradyrhizobium sp. 2TAF36; assembly: GCF_052114925.1. Lineage (NCBI taxonomy): Bacteria > Pseudomonadati > Pseudomonadota > Alphaproteobacteria > Hyphomicrobiales > Nitrobacteraceae > Bradyrhizobium > Bradyrhizobium sp. 2TAF36. The sequence goes on from NZ_JBFRFR010000167.1 coordinate 5,368, forward strand.
GCGCCCCTGCTTGTCCTGCTTGATGCGGGCGAAGCGTTCATAGGTCTTCAGCGCGTAGCCGCCGGTGGCAACGAAATCGACGACGTCGTCGAAATCCTGCCGGGCGAGATCTGAGTAAGGCGCAGCCGTGAGCACCTCGCCGTAGAGATCATCGCTCAGAAACGGCTCGCCGCAGGCGCGGCCGAGCACGTGCTGGGCCAGCACGTCGAGTGCGCCGGTGCGCAAGGGTGGCGTATCCTGCGCATTCTCGGCGATCGCATCGATCGCGGCGCGGCACTCCAGCACCTCGAACCGGTTGGCCGGCACCAGCACCGCGCGCGAGGCCTCATCAAGGCGGTGATTGGCGCGGCCGATCCGCTGCATCAGACGCGAAGAGCCTTTTGGCGCGCCAATATTGACGACGAGATCGACATCGCCCCAGTCAACGCCGAGGTCGAGCGAGGAGGTGCAGACCACGCCGCGCAGTCTGCCCGCCGACATCGCGTCCTCGACCTTGCGGCGCTGGGCGACGTCGAGCGAGCCGTGATGCAGTGCGATCGCGAGGTTGTCGTCGTTCATGCTCCAGAGATTCTGGAACAGCATCTCGGCCTGGCTGCGGGTGTTGACGAAGACGAGCGTGGTCTTGTTGGCCTTGATCAGCTCGTAGATTTCGGGAAGCGCGTGGCGCGCGCTGTGACCGGCCCAGGGCAGGCGCTCGCGCGTATCCAGCATCTCGACCAGCGGCGGCGCGGCACCGCCGGCGACGACAATGTCGGCGGCCGCCTCCTTCCCGCCGGGCTGCGGCACCAGGAAGCGCGCAAGCTGGTCCGGCTCGGCCACGGTCGCCGACAGGCCGATCGCGCGCAGCTGCGGCGCCAGCCGCCAGAGCCGCGCCAGACCCAGCGAAAGCAGATCGCCGCGCTTGGACGTCACCAACGCGTGGAGCTCGTCGAGCACGATGCGCTTCAAGGAGGAGAACAGGAACGGCGCGTCGTCGGAGGAGAGCAGCAGCGCGACCTGCTCAGGCGTCGTCAACAGGATGTCGGGTGGATAGCGCCGCTGGCGCTGCCGCCGCGACACCGGCGTGTCGCCGGTGCGGGTCTCGACCTTAACAGGCAGCCCCATCTCCGCAATCGGCCGCTCAAGATTGCGGGCGATATCGACGGCGAGCGCTTTCAGCGGCGAGATGTAGAGCGTGTGCAGGCCATCGCTGCGGCGAACATCGCGGCCGGTGGATACGAGGCTTTGCTTCGCCCTTCCGTCCCGTCCGACCGGCTGCGTCGAGAGCTCCACCAGCGTCGGCAGAAATCCCGCCAGCGTCTTGCCCGCGCCGGTGGGCGCGACCAGCAGTGCGGAACGATCCTCGCGCGCCTTGTCCAGCAGCGCGAGCTGATGCTCACGCGGCGACCAGCCGCGGGCCGCGAACCACGCCTGGAAGCGGTCGGGCAGCAGCGTGGCCGGCTCGGCCGGGATTTTGAGGATGCGGGGCGGCACGGCATCACAGGTAAGCCGTGGGGGTGGGTTCGTCGAGGGGTGGGGACGTGAATAGCGGGGCGCCGCTTTTCCCTCTCCCCTTGCGGGAGAGGGTGGCTCGCCGCGACAGCGGCGAGACGGGTGAGCGACTGTGTTCGCTGTCAAGCGGGTTGCCATGGTGTTTTCGTCCTGATCATGACATTGAGGATGGTCAGCAGCTTGCGGGCGACGGCGATCAGGGCAACGAGCTTCGGCTTTCCATTGGCCACGAGGCGC
>NZ_JBFRFR010000168.1:0-7040 GCF_052114925.1 Bradyrhizobium sp. 2TAF36
CCTGCGAGGACGAGGTCGGGGTGACTGCGCTGCAACCTCTGTGCCTGCAGCACGCGCCTAATAGATAGCAGCTCCCGATCTTCGGACTACCATCGTGAGGCGGCTATGAACGTCGACCTCGTAGACAAGAGCGAGCCTCGCAGGCTGTCGGTAACGAGCTGAACCCTTGTGCCAGCAACCGCAATCAGACAAGAGGTTGCACATGCGGTTCGCGGGCTAACGCTTTTTAAAGTCCGTTAGCTTGCGCAGGTAGTAGCCTTGTCGCYGAACGGCGAGCTTAATGTTCTCACTGACGCTCGCTACTTTTTTCTTCTTATGCCATCTGCCTGACGCGTCGGGAAGCGGAATTGGCAAACCATTTCGCACAACCAACAGATCTCGCCTGGTGTTAAGATACACATCGAACATTCTAAGGCCCCCAGCCGATTGTCAGAGTATCGCGGGGAGCAGAAATAGCAAACAACTCCGCCCGGCCTACGATGGACAAGCACGCCGCTACAGATTGCGGTGGATGGCGTGCCGGCACGCCGGCACAACGGAGGCGACGTAGGACCTGTGTCGCGACTTGAGCGGCGGTCATCATGTGTCGTCATCCAGTGGCGGCTCACCTCACTTGTCGGCCATCTCCTGTTAGACCTTGGCAATCTCTGTGCGCACCTCGAACACACACGCTCGATGGCGCGCCGGGTCGCAAGATCGCTACGTCGCGCACCATGCAGGATAGATGCCATCAAAACGGTGCCAGCAATGCCGCTTTTGCCACACTTACCGGTGAGGACCTGATCTTGAAACGTAGGAGAGTACGTCATTCCGCTGACCGATCAGTCGCGAAATTATGTTGGCGAACTGAACGAGAGAAAAAATTGCGAGGAATTCCAAAATCATTTCGAAAAGCCTCCGGGTTCGAAAATTCGCTGTCGTAAAACACGCCCCAGCCCGGAGACCGCAAATCTAAAACTGTTTGTTGCGGCGTAAACGCAAAATGGAACAGTTCAACGAAGAAACAATAAATCAGTTGCCTTTCGGCAACAGCATGAGGAGATTGCAGCGTTCTCGAAAACACGCTGTCATTGCCGCGCCGTGCGCAGCATCGGCTTCACTGCGCGACGATTGCCGCCGCTCGCGCCGCAGGTATCGCAGATAAGCGACGCGGCTCTGATCGAGCGGGAAGCCGTCACCTTACCGCTGGATTACGCCTTCGGCTTCGAGCTTGCCGATGTAGGTCCGGCTGCAATCGAGGTGCTGCGCCAGCGCCGACGCGCTGACGGTCTCGGCGCTTCTGGATCGCGGTCGAGGAACAGGCTTGGCGACGGGCGCGACGGTTTCGGTCATCAGCGTCATTCCTGCTGCATCGCGGCGGGATAGCTCACTTTCGCTTCCGGCGGCAGAGCGGACCATATCCAGATTTGCTGCTGGTCGACCTTGGGCGCGATTGCGCCTAACCGGACCTTGCCATGCGGTCTTGAACTCATTCGTTGACGAGGGCGTGTATTGCCCCGTGACCCAAATCCCTTATGTTTATTCGTAGCAGTGATCGGAGCCGGCCCATGTTTCCGTTAATTGTTGCTGCAATCCTTTATCTCAGCCTCATCTCTGCGTGCGGGCACTATACTGCGAACTATGCCGAACAGAGGGGACGCTCTAGGGCCGCCTGGTTCATCTGGGGCGGATTGTTTTATCCACTCCCCTACATTGCGTTGGCACTCTTACCGCCAGTCCGCCGGGAGACGCCGGTCTAAGTCCGCCTCGCTTGGCGGCTTTTCTTGAGTGTCGCCTTTGGGCCCATCGCGTCATTTCGCTGCAAAGCGCTCGCTGCTCGCTATCGGCGCATAGCGAACGTTCCGGCGTCCCCTGCAACTGCAACCACGCATTTTCTCGCACCAGATATTCTCAATAGGTGCGGTGGCGCGGTCCCCGCGTTTCTTTTTGCCCTCTGAAGAACCCTGACGACCGATTGCGGAGGGACCGCCCATCCTTCGACGGTCGCCGCCAGCCATTGCGGACATCACGTCATCACCACGACACGGTGCGAGCCATCGACGATGCCGCGTTCGGGGCCGACATTCGCTGGCTTTCTGACCCAAAACAACCGTAGGCATGATTCCGAGAACCGTGTAACCTCCCCGCACCGTCACGCTCTTTGCTTGCCGGAAGCTGCTGCCCACAAAACGGAGAAACGCCGAACTCTCCGCTTCTCTTCAAATTGCAGCCTTGGTGCCATTGGCAGGCGCGATCTTCAGAACCAGCCATTCACAGATCACCAGCGTGCGCGTCGCATAGGCGCGCCCGACTGGCGGACACGATCAGATCAAAGAGGGCAAAGTCATGAGCAAAAGCTTATCGCTGCTGCTGGTGCTGTTGTTCGTCACTATCGGCCATGCGCGGGCGGACCCGCTCACTGAGGACATGACGAAACTCAATGCGCAATGGGATGCAGCGATCAACGATCCAAATTTCGATGCCTTGCTGCCAATGTATGCCACCGATGCCAGTCTAATCCCGCCCGGCGCACCGCCCGTTTCGGGTGCGACTGCGATACGCGACTTCTTTGCCAAAAGGGGAACGAGCGTCAGAAATCACAAGCTTGAACTTGTTGAGGTTTTGCCAATGGGGAACTACACATACGTGACCTCCCGCTTCAAAGCTTCCTTGGTCAAAGGCGAGGAAACGACCAAGCTGTCCGGAAGCACCGTTAAGCTTTACGAACACCAGTCCAACGGCGAATGGAAGGTTAAGTCCCACATTTTCGTTCGGGAATAGCCAGCCAAACATTACGAGCCGAATGAGCCGGGATGGGCTACACATACGCCATTTCCGAATTTCGGTAAAGTGGAATATTTGGCGCGATTGGGTTGACAGCAAAGCGAAACACCCGGGCATGCCACCGTCATTCCGGAGCGCGGCGAAGCGGCGAGCTATGATGCGCAATTGCGCATCTGAGATCCCATGTCGCCGCGCAACTGCGGCCCGATGGATTCCGGGCTCGATGCTGCGCATCGCCCCGGAATGACGAAGGGGAGAGTGTCACCCCTTCGGCCGCCCGGCAGGCCTTCGCCCTCAGCCGGCGCGCTGGCACTCTCCTTGCTGCTCGTCCGCCAATCCCTCAGACCCGCAGTGGGTCTGTTTCATAGTGAGGCGATCCTATGCAATCGACGTCCCGTTTCGAAGCGACCATCCCAACACAGCTCCACGTCCTGATCTCCGATCTGCGTTGGCGCACGCAGATGCTCGACGCCGACATTCTGGAGGAAGAGCGGAGGGCCGGGATCTCCGATCCAAACAATCTCGCCTACCCGATGCTCGCGCAGAACCTGAGAGCCCGGCGCGACAATCTCCAGGTGAGCATCGCGATCCTGGAAAGCCGCATTGAAAAGCGATCAACCGGGTGGCCGAGCGCCGCCTGACGCGGATCGTGCCGGGCCCGACTAGGCAACGCGACGGCATCTACAGAAGGGCGCGGGCGATGGGCGATAGCTCTGTCCGCGCCGGTCAACGCGCGGGAACCCGCGTTGCCCTTTTGCAACGGTTCCCCACCGTCTGAAGCCGGACAAAAGAAACTCCCATTCCAGCCACGAACCCCGCTCACAACGCCGTGAGACTAGCAGGGGAACTACGATGCGTGCACAGCGCGTTTGGAAAGTGAATGGGGCCGCCAGCATCGGGCAGCTCCAATCGAGACTGGATGACCTGAACAAACGTCTCGGTCAGCTCGAAAGCCAACATCCGGCGAGCTGGAGGCTCGAAGAACTGAGATCCAGCGCGCTCAGCCTGTCGCGCGAGATCGACGACATCCGCTGCGCCGAGGCGACGGCGGCCTTGAGCGAGCTCTTGCGGAAGTAGAGCGTCGGGCGATTCGAGCGACGCGCGAGGAACCAACCTTCCTCGCCGCTATTGCCATGCAGAGCATGGAGCAAGATCATGACCAGGCACCTGACGCGAGCCCATCTCGCGCGCGGGGTGGCCGGCGCGGTATCCACGCTGGTCCTGTGCGCGACGGCGGCATTCACCATCGCGCACCACTTCGCGCTGTGAGGGATTTTGCATGACATCCGATCCCGAGGAATCGGTGAGGCTGCAAGGTTTTGGTGAGATGACGTTGCGCACTGCTGTCGCGACGCTGATGGCGCTCGCGCCGCGCGAGCGATCCGACGCCGCCATCTTCCGCGTCCGCGACGGCGTGCGTTTGGCCTCGAGCGAGATCGCCGAACTTGCCTCGGACTGGGGCATGACACCGATGGCTGAAGTCAGGTCTCCAAGCCTCGTCCCGGACCAGCACTGGCCGGACATCGTCCGCGGCATGGTGCGCGAGGCGCCACTGCCGGCACTGATGGTGGCGTTCTTGGTGGGCGTGCTGGTGGCGCGGCGGTAGGCTACTGACCTACTGTCCAGCATTGGACCATCGGCCGGCGAATGTAGAGCCATGCCGCCGCGGCAGATGCCCCTGCCCGGCCAAATCGGCCGTGGACCCGCTCCGAAAATCGTTGCAAAAAGGCGCTCCCGAGGCGCTGGCGGCCGGTCCGCCAAGCCTCTGGAAAACGTCGACTTTTGGAAGAATGGTCGGAGTGGCAGGATTCGAACCTGCGACCCCTGCGTCCCGAACGTAAGTAGCAATCGAAAAATCCAGCAAAAACAATCAAGATCATTCCTGATTGACCACCTTTAAAGCCGTTTGTTCACGGCGTTTCGGTGGTCAATCGGTGGTCAGCCGCCAGCGCCATTCCAGTATTCGATGCGCCGTACGTGTAAAGCACTCCATTGGTAATGGAGAGGTCGACAGTTCAACCCTGTATGGCACGCTTTGGCAATCGGTCTACAAGCGGCTCTTTTATCTCGCGGCCGCTGTAGCAGCGTAGCTCTTGGAGCATGCGCCTAACTGCTTCGAAATTTGCCGCCCTGGTGCCGCTGGCAGATGCTGGCGCGACGCGGCCTCCCCACGACCGATTCAGCAAACGCCCAGGCAAATCTCCGGCCTGGGATGACCGTTCTGCACTAGCGCCGCGGCAAAGTAGAGGAAGCAACTGGCGGTGTTTTTATGCAGGAAAGGTGGAACAGGTGGGCAAGCCTCAGCTCTGCCAATTCCGAATCCCTGTCCCGTGCTAACTGCCCGGAACTGGCGACGCGGCTAAACGATTCGTCCTGGCAGGAGGCGCTTCATGCTGATGACGAAAGAGAGACGCCCAGCGATTCGAACGCTGCGTGGTTGGGCATTCGCTGTGCTGCAGGCGGCCGGCGCCATCCACGAATGCGATGAGCACGGCTGGGCGAAGGACAGCGCCGATCCGCATGCTCGCGAGCGCGCGCTAGATAGCGCCAGACAGGAGCCGCCCGAGGGCATCTCTTCGGACGAAGCCGTCGCGGAGGTCCGTGCTGTGCTGCATTCGGTCGGCGACACCTGCCCGGAATGCCCGCCGGAAGGCGGTTGATGCAGGGGGCCCTTCGCAGAACGATGGCGCTGAGGTCCGCTCCGTCTCTGATAGCAGCCCTTTGGCGCACCTCACGCTAGGTCCGAGTCGGGCCAACAGCGGTCACAGCACGCTTGGTTTTAGAATGCAATTAATGGTATGCTTCAAAGATTAAGGTCAACTGGGCGTCGTGTCGAGCCGCTGAATTTTCCTTAGGCTCGACGAGCGCTTGTCTCCCCTTTGAACCAAAGTGAGGAGTTCGCCATGAGTTCGACCCGACGATCATTCGTAAACGGCGCGGCTGCGGCCAGCTTTGCATTCACAGTACTCAGCGGAATGCCCCCGCCTGCAAACGCACAAGCAGTCACTCCTGAGGAAGCGCGGCAAATTGCCGAGGGCGCATATATCTACGGCTATTCGCTCATCACGACCGATGTCACCCGGGTTCAGATGAGCAATGTGCCAAAGGTTGAAGGGCTTACGGCGCCGACCGGACAGTTCATCAACGTTCCGCGCTATCCGCCGGCCGATTATCGTGGCGTTTCGGCGCCAAATGCGGACACGCTTTATTCTCTGGGTTGGCTCGACCTCACTGAACCGCAGGTGTTCAGTCACCCAGATATGGGCAGTCGTTTCTATTTGTTCGAGCTGACCGACCTTTGGATGTCGGACTCCGAGTCATCGCCGAGCAGACGCACGGCTGACGGCAAGGCCGCCAACTACCTGTTCACCGGCCCTGGCTGGAAGGGCGAGGTACCKGCAGGCATGAAGCAGTTCCCCATGGCGACGCGCTACATGGTCATTCTGGGCCGAACTTATGCCGATGGCACCGAACAGGATTACAAGGCAGTTAACGAGTTGCAGGCACAGTACAAGATCACGCCGCTTTCCTCATGGGGCAAGTCGTATACACCTGTCGCGCCGCCGGTGAATCCGAATCCCGGCTTCAACATGACCGATAAGCCGCAACCGGTCATCATAGCTATGGGAACGGAGGGATATTTCAATCTCTTGGCGAAGCTAATGGGTGGGGATGCACCGCCAGCGGCGGGAGATGGCCCCATCCTCGCGAGCATGGCGAAGATCGGTATCGTACCCGGCAAGCCGTTTGAGATGAGCAAACTCGATCCCGCTGTGCAGGCTGCATTGAAGGACATTCCGCAATCAGCCCTGAAGAAGATTGAAGACAACAAGGCAGCCTTGGGCGGGATCATCGACGGCTGGGTGGTGACAAAGGGACTAGGTACCTACGGCCCCGACAGCTACATGATGCGCGCTGTGGTGGCGGCATTCGGTTGGCCCGCCAACCAGCAGCGGGATGCGGTCTATCCCTACACGGAGACCGATTCGACGGGACAGAAGCTGACGGGCGCAAACAAGTACACCTTGACCTTCGCCAAGGACGCGACGCCGCCGGTCAACGGCTTCTGGTCGATCACCATGTACATGATCGACCAGGGCTGGTGGTTCGTTCCCAATCCGCTGAACAAATTTACCGTCAGCCTGCGCGACAATCCAAAGTTCAATGCCGATGGTTCGCTGACGCTTTACCTCCAGAATGAATCGCCGGGTAAGGACAAGGAGGCGAACTGGCTTCCGGCTCCGAAGGGCGAGTTCATTCCGATGCTGAGGATGTAC
>NZ_JBFRFR010000169.1:0-7023 GCF_052114925.1 Bradyrhizobium sp. 2TAF36
CCTTTACCTTTACTGAGACGGAAAACCATGGCGCGCGCATCGACACGTTCGCCCTTTACGCAATCAGCGATATCATGGTCGCTTATCCCTCGTGGGCCAACTCCGGCTTGCGATGGTTTGAAGTCTTCGACCGCGTAGACATTGCAAGCTCAGCGCCAAGCGAAACTGAACCGGAATGTCGTGCCGCAGCGATACGGCCTCGCTACGGTGCTCCATCGCGAATTACGTGAGGCGTTTGCCGAGAAGCCAGATGTCGCGCCACCGAGGAAGACATCACGTCGGCAGCGCGAGGAATTGGCTGCGGCAAAGGTGGCCATCGTCGAGCGTAAGGTGGAGCTAGGCCGACAACTCGCTGCGTTGCGTGACACCGTGTCGGATAACAGGCGGTTCGGAACTGCGGTTCGCCGTCAATTCGATATCCACAACGCCACTAGGCGGGCGAGATGGCCCGCGTCGCCAGGCTCTATGGCTCGCGTCCGGAAATTTTCACCGCGGTAGGATGGAACGCCCTTGCCGAACTGTCATCTCCGTCGACGCCCGAGTCGGTGCGGCTGGAGATCGAGGCCCGGATCATGGCAGGCGCGAGGGCGAGGGGCACCGGCGTGATCGGCGCTCGCAACAAGGCTCGCAGTGCGTCTCGCAAAGGCCGGCTGCTCGCCCGCAACAGGACCAAGCGAATTGTGCTTGCCAAGATAATGGAGAAGGCCTGCGACGGTGCTCCTCATTGCGCGCCGAATGAGAGGATCTCAGACTTCGATTAGTGCATAGCGAAACTCCGGCGCGGCGCGCACGGGCCGCGCAGCGCCTTCGTGGTGCGTTATTTGCCGGGGGATTGAGCGCGCATGGACGGGCTTCCTAGTGGGTTTCCGTTTCTTCGGGAAAGGCCCTCGCCGCGCCCACGGCGAGGTCGGTGATGATTTCGCCGATCGCCTGCACCGACTCCGGGTCCGGTCGGCCCATCCAGATCGAAATTTCTCGGACGGCGAAGCCGAGGGCCGCCAAGGCCGTGATGGGACGCTCCGTCCCTTCCCAAAGCCGGGTGGCTATTCCTTCGCGGAGCGCGCGTCCGAGTAGAAACACACCGGACGTGGAGAAATTATCCGCGACGACGCAAAGCCTTAGCGGTCGGTGCCGCCGCGCTCCGGGGTTTGCGCGCCAGCTTGGCCTCCTCTCGCTCGGCCATTTTGACGAGGCGCCTCGCTTCTGCGCGAAGCACCTCGGCGCGGTAAAGAATTCGCTCAGCGGCGTCGCGCAACTCCTTGATGCGAAGCTTGCGGAGCCTCCGAGGCGCTATCGGTTGTTTGTGCGACAGCACGCCGGAAACCGGTCTTTGGCGCGTGATTTTCGCTGCGAAGCTGTTCGAGCGCGTTGTGGGCCCCTGGCGCATGGGATTTTCTCAGCCCTCGGTTACGATGAAAAAGCAGCCGTCTGCGTCCGCAGCAATCTTCCATGTACCGCTGTTTACCTCGCGCATCGCCGCGACGATCAGCAACGCGCTTTCGAGCGGGCTCAGAGCATCGCACGGATCGGCCAACTGCGCTGCCAGCTTTACGTACCTTGGTTGTATCGGCCGTACGGTCATCGCTCTCTCCGTTAACGCGTCGCGCGTTTATCCGGCCGGCGCGCCTCGAAGAGGCAAGGAAAGCTGAAAATCGAATGCTTTGTTCGAGTTTTCTAAAATGAAAGCCTGCAGCGCTGGCGAGTTTTCTTCGTCCCGCGCTGGTCCTCTGCGTACTCGCGGTCGGCCCGTGCCGCTTCAATCTCAGCGAGAAGATCAATCGATATATCTAAATGGTCCTCGAAGATGCGCATATTCTGGTCCCAGGAGGATTTCGAAACTCTTGCGCCGACGTGCCGCCGTTTTGGTTGCTCCATTGGGGGCCTCATTTGTTCAGGCCAAGCATAAGCTCAATGACCAACCAAATTCAACCTAGGCCACTGCCGTTTGTAAATAGGCGACTGAGGCCGCTATGGCACCTCAACCGCAGGATTTGCGAGTTTAAAGCCAAAGAGTGAGGCCGCCTCAGTTGGCGGCCTTTTCCGGTCTGCGCGGATGCGCGACTCTCATGGTCTTGGCGCTATGCAGACCTCCGTTGATCTAGGTCAACGTCAGCGCTCCTGTAGCGCTCCTGTTATGTTCAGCCGTCACCTGAGGCGGCATTGCGCAAGCGCGACGAGGGAGGTCCGCCATGCATCCGACCAAGGGTCTTTCGATCAAGTCAGCGACAGTTGCCGGGATTGCTGCTAGCGCCCTGCTGGGACTTGCAGGTCTCACTCTCAATCCAGCACCAGCCGAGGCGGTGGTGTACTGCCAGTACGTTGAATATCCGACCGGCTGCGTTGCTCGGGCGGGCGTCGCGCTGAGGCCTCGTCCGGTAGCGCGCGCTGCAGTCCGTCATAACGCCGGCGGCAATTTAAATGGCGGCGTCAATCGCGTTGGGGTGCGGCGGTAAAGCACTTTTTCGGGTCACGGTGTTGGCGCACAGACGGCAAGCCTGGTTCGTGACCCGTTTACATTTTTCATCAGCAATTCTTCTGTTGTCGGAGAAGAGAAGCCTACTTATGGCCCTGATGCGAAGTTCGAGGCCGCTCAACTATCGTCGGCTTATGGGCTGACCGAAAGAAGCCGAACATCTTTAAACCGGCCATCGCTTGCGGAGAGACGGCCCCGGCTCGGCTGGGAGGCTGGTTTTGAAGCCGGGGCCGCTCCGCCAGCCGGCGGGGACACGCCAGCATAATTTTAAGCAACCCTGTGCGTCTCGAGTTCCTATAACAAGCTAGTGAATCAGTTTCGTCCACACCTTCATCAACGCGCCCGAGGGGATGGTGCTCGAGAGGGCGCGTTCCTGCGCATCGGCAACTTTGTCTTTGAGTATTTCCAGTTCCGATAATTGGGAAGCGAGCTCGGCCATGCGACGAACAAAAACATCTACGCGATCATTGTCCATCGAATGCCCCTAGAACGCTCTTGACAGGGCTTAAGCAAACGGATTTCACGCCATCGCATGTTGAACATACGTGCCTCCAACGCGGTATTGACGTGGAGCCTAATACTTTCATCCATATTTGCTTCGGGCCGAGAAGCGGTCATTGCCTGAACCATCTGGATGGTTACGGCTATGAGCCAATAGAAACTATCCGCGARGGCCGTATCGGTGCAGAGCGGAAACGTCCTTAATTTTGGGGCGCCAAAAATGGACATCATGACCCTGATCTTAGGAAGTCCACCGTTTGGTACTTAGTTCAGCCATCTCCCTGGAATGATTCCGGAACATGGCGATCCGCTTGCTTGTGAATTCTGCGATTACACCGGGAAATTCAAGAGGCGTCTTAGTCATCGCAAGCCTTTGAGCGAATTCAAAAGCAAACTGCATGTTGGCTTGTGCGATTTCCAGTAGCTTCGCTTGATAAGCTCGCACGTTTGCGGTGGCTGACGAAAGAATATCCACCCCTGTCTTTGAATTGTTCTCCGTAATCTGTTTGGAGTCGTCTTGTAAGGCTGCCTCCGCAACAAGAAGCGGATTCTCAACGGGGAGGGCGTCTTGCTGCGAGTCTGAGCTCACGGGCGGAATGCCCACTTTCGGGCTTCTGACAACAGCCTGTGCGGTCCGTTGGGCCTTCGCGACTATTCTCGGGCCGCGGGCGCGCTTTGACGCCGTTGCCGGTTTACGTTTGCTCATCTCACACTCCAAGGATGATTATCGACCAAGATCGCTGGYCAGACGACAACCTGCTGTGCAGTGCAACGTTCCGAAAGTCCACTTACTGAGGCAGACATCTCATGTACGTTGATCCCCTTGGCACCTGTGCAACTTCGAACGGTTTTGATTAGGGAACTTACCGGCCTTGAATCCGTCAGTTTCTCTCACCAGAGTGCCGTCTGGAATGCGTTCGCCTGAGCGCACGCTTTCGACTCCGGCCCGATTTGAGCCCGCCCAGTCGCTTCGCGTTCGCCGCGACATGCCGTCGATACTGACGGACTGTTTCATCGCCCGAAGCTCCAGCCATTAGACTTGCTGAAGCTTTCAAAGCCGCGTGTATCTTTTCGCTGACCATCAATTCAGCTTCGCGACGGGCAATTCTGCCACCGCGCATCAGCTTCATCATCCGCATCGCCATTACGCCATTTGCTTCGAATGCCAACAACATCAAAGAATTGACCATTTCACCCTCTACGAAGCCAAGACGAATGAACGGAAATGGTTCCGCAAGTTCAATTATCTGCAAATCATGCTAGAGAGTCGCTAGCGGGCTTTCTCGCAAAGAGAGCCGTCAAAACAGGCCGCTTATGGTCGCGCGTTAAGCCGAAGGGCACGCGCCTACCACCATTTTGCCGACCATAAGTCTCCGCGTCGCGCGCCTCGGATCCAGAGCGTGGATTATTGTCGGCCAGCCTCTTGAGAATGTGGCGGCAAATTAGTCATTGCTACCCTTGGACCTGCGACATCTCCTGCGATCAACAGCCCAACGAAAACCACGGCAGCGCATAGGCTGGCAGCGATCAACGTGAAGAACGCAAAGTTCGGGCGGCTGTTGGACATCTCAAGCTCCTAGGTGACAACCTTGCGCAAGGGCAAAGGTTGCCCTCAAGCTAAGCCACTGCCGAAGCGGGCCGGGCTTTTTATTTTGCGCGTCCATCACCCGGGTGAACGCCGGTTGCGCGCAGTTTTTAACCTTGATCCAGTGGTTCTGCCGGCCGCCCCGATTTCGGATTGTCAACGATGTGGTCAATTTTGACCATATTCCCGCTACCGCAGCCATAGTTCCACGGTCACCGCGCTGTCCTCGGCTTTTATCGGTGATGAGAACGCCAGTTTGCGCTCCCGCCTTCTCAGGAATGGAGCAGCGCCCCCAGCGACGCCGCATCAAGCACCACCTCCCTTGAAGAACGCCTTGCCGAACAAGTCCAGCGGCTCCGTCAGGCAGCCAAATCGCTTCCGCCAGGTATCGAGCGGCAGCGGGCGGTTCGCAAAGCTCGGCAAGCCGAGACCGGCGCTCATATAAGCGAGTGGCTTACCTCGCCAGGTCTGGCACCACCGAAATGATTGGATACCGCGCCTACCTTATAGGCTCGGATGGCCACATTGAACAGCGGATCGACCTCCTATGCGATACCGACGAGGAGGCAAAGGGGCAGGCCGAGCAGTTCGTGGATGGTCATGACGTAGAGCTATGCACCTCAACCGCAGGATACGCGAGTTCAAGCCAAAGAGTGAGGCCGCCTCAGTTGGCGGCCTTATCCTGTTCGAATTTCATTTCAACAGGGTTTTCGTCCCCGGGTGCTGGCCTGTTTCCGGGCACGGTCGCCTAGTTTGAAAAGTGCGGTGGCCTAATTAGGAACGCCACACGGTATCTGCTCTTGTCCCGCTATCACCGTGACCAATCAAGGTGCCCCCTGACTGAGAGACGCGACTGCGCTCCCCGCCCAACGGAGGAGCGTCTATGCCGCGCTACTACTGCCATATTCTGAACGGAAAAATGCTGATCGATGACGTCGGCGTTGAAGTGGCCGACACCGAGGCAGCGAAACTTGAGGCAGTGAAGTACGCAGGCACTATCCTGACGTCTGAGCATCCCACCGACATGTGGAAGGGGATACCATGGGAGATTAAGGTCACGGACGGCCCTTCGCCCAGTGAAGGTCGGACTTTCCTCACCCTCACGCTAACCGCTGAAATCAACGCCACTTAGGTGCTTTTTGGGACGTGGCGAACCACCTGGACGATTGGGCGAAGTCAGCCTCAATCGCTCCGTGACTGCTTCAAGAAAACGGCCCGCTCGATCATGTCAGCGGGCTATTTCTTCGCTTCTACTTTCCTTTCATCTTCGGGTCATTCACGGTCGCCCCCCGGATTTGTGAAGGTGCCGACATCGTTGTCATCAAGACACCAGCGGTGATCGGAGAAGCAAAGGAATCTAGATCAGTGACGTTGAATGTCAGGTGCCGCATTCCTTCGCATGCACTGCAAAGCCACACGTTCCTAAGAAAAGGAGCCGCTGAGTTCTCATCCATGCGGCTCGTATAGTCCAAGCTGTAGAATGCCCTCCCAGCCCGTGTACCGCCGTTACCTTGTTTGGGCCATTCTAAACGAAGCTGGACGCGAGCCCAAGTTGAGGCGGCCTTACCTTCAAGTGGGGGCCCTTAGACCGGGCGACCGCAGCCACTCGCTGATGTGTGAGCCGGTCTCAGCCAGTCGTGCTTTCCTGTCGACTTCATCGCGCAGAGCGCCATACGGAAGCAGTCTGGCTTGTTCATGCAGGCGCTCCGCTTCTTCGGCTAGACGTTCTTCAAGGGATTGGGTTTGTGTGAAACGATGACGCATGGCGCTGCTCCATTCCAGTGAGGAAGGCGGGAGCGCAAACGGCGTTCTCATCACCGATAAAAGCCACTGGCCGAGCGGTGATAGGGATAATTTGGCATGCCCCGTCGCCAATAACTGGTCAATACAGCCCAGCTGGGCGAAATAGTTAACGACTCGAATTAGGACAGCCAAATTCAACTTAGGACACGGCGGCGAGCGCCCGAGGCGGCCTCAATTCGATGACTTGTTTGCGTCCTGCCCAGTTCCGTTGTCGGAAACCTGTTGATCGAATCCTTCTTGGGCGGACCGGCTCCGCTTTGCGAGAAAGGCTCAATCATCCCGCGACAAGTTGGAGCCAAGCGGCGCGGTCTGGCTCGCTAACTGCCCGGTCCGCTTGCCGCTGAGCTTCCGCAGCGTTGCGCCGAAATTCGTCTTGGTTCATGCGGCACAGTGCGCCCGAAAAGCAAATTGGGCCGCTCACGTTTTCAACTTAGGCCACTGATGTCGAAACTAGGCATCCCATGAGAACGAGCGGGATTCGGAACACAGGTCGAACTTAGCAGGGACGACGCAGTAGCTCTGCTAATGGGATGGTCCGGCCGTGCTCCTGCCCCGCCAGCGATAAGCTGGCCAGGGGCGCCAAGACAAGGAGCACGCCATGTCCCAGACACTCAATACCGCGATCGCCGTGATCGGCATCGATATCGGCAAAAACTCGTTC
>NZ_JBFRFR010000170.1:0-6906 GCF_052114925.1 Bradyrhizobium sp. 2TAF36
GCGCGCCTCGATGTCGGCCTTCTTGCCGGCGCCGTTGACGATCGTGGTGTTCTCCTTGTCGATCATCACCTTCTTGGCGCGACCGAGCATGTTGAGCGTGACGTTCTCGAGCTTGATGCCGAGATCTTCCGAGATCGCCTGGCCGCCGGCCAGGATCGCGATGTCCTGCAGCATGGCCTTGCGGCGATCGCCGAAGCCCGGAGCCTTGACGGCCGCGACCTTCAGACCACCGCGCAGACGGTTCACGACGAGGGTCGCAAGCGCCTCGCCTTCCACGTCTTCGGCGATGATAACGAGCGGCTTGCCGCTCTGCACGACTGCTTCCAGGAGCGGCAGCAGTTCGTTCAGGCTGGAGAGCTTTTTCTCGTAGATCAGGATATAGGCGTCGTCCATTTCAACGCGCATCTTGTCGGCGTTGGTGACGAAGTAGGGCGAGATGTAGCCGCGGTCGAACTGCATGCCTTCGACGACTTCGAGCTCGGTCTCGAGCGATTTGGCTTCTTCAACCGTAATGACGCCCTCGTTGCCGACCTTCTTCATGGCGTCGGAGAGGAACTTGCCAATCTCCGCATCGCCGTTGGCCGAGATGGTGCCGACCTGGGCGATCTCCTCGTTCGAGGTGACCTTCTTGGAGTTCTTGACGAGGTCGGCGACGACGGMGTCCACTGCCAAGTCGATGCCGCGCTTGAGGTCCATCGGGTTCATGCCGGCGGCAACCGCCTTGGCGCCTTCCTTCACGATCGCAGCCGCGAGCACGGTGGCGGTGGTGGTGCCATCGCCGGCCGCGTCAGCTGACTTGGAGGCGACTTCGCGCACCATCTGTGCGCCCATGTTCTCGAACTTCTCTTCGAGCTCGATCTCCTTGGCGACGGTGACGCCATCCTTGGTGATGCGGGGAGCGCCGAACGACTTGTCGAGCACGACGTTGCGGCCCTTCGGACCGAGCGTGACCTTCACCGCGTTATTGAGAATTTCGACGCCGCGCAACATGCGGTCGCGGGCATCGACGCCGAATTTGACTTCTTTGGCTGACATGGCGATCTCCGTTTTCAACTGGTCAGATCCCAAAGGCCGCGCAACTGGCGAGCTCTTGAGGGATGAGATTTGAATTGCGGGCCTCATCCTTCGAGAACCCGGCTACGCCGAATCCTCAGGGTAAGGAAAACCGGCTGGCGCTTACGCGGCCTTCTTCTTGGCGGCCGGCAGATCAGTGAGGACGCCCATGATGTCGCTTTCCTTCACGATCAGCAGGTCGACGCCGTCGATCTTGACTTCAGTGCCGGACCACTTGCCGAACAGCACGCGGTCGCCGACCTTCAGGTCGATCGGGATCAGCTTGCCGGCTTCGTCGCGGCCACCGGGGCCGACGGCGATGACTTCGCCCTGGGAGGGCTTCTCCTTGGCGGTGTCCGGAATGATGATGCCACCGGCTGTCTTGTCGTCGGCCTCTATGCGCTTGACCACGACGCGGTCATGGAGCGGACGGAATTTCATGCGATCCTCCCTGGCTTTTGTGATTATTCTGGATTGGCAGTCGTAATGAAGCACGTGCCGTAAACGAAGTCTTCCGCGTCCATCAAGACGTGAGGCTTCGTCTCAAAAATTGGCGGCGACCAGATCGTAAGAGCCCCTGCTGCCGCGGACGTACACCCTGGCAGCGGCGGCACATATCACATCACGATTGGAATCGAATGCGCTCAGGAAATCCGATTCATTGTTGGAGTGAGCGCCCGGTTCAAGTCGCCTCAGCGCGTCTTCCTCTATGAAGAACGATGCCTCTAACGCGCTATCGTATCCCCAAAAACGCACGGCGTGCCGCGTTCGGTCATATGAACGACTGAAATTCGGAAACTCGATCATGGTTGGGTCCGATCAAGTTTGCGCAACGGGAATAGGTTCTGAGAGCGATCCGGCTGCGCTAAACCATAAATGGCTACTCTGGAATCGGATTACAACTGCCCACGAAAATTAAGTGCGACCAGCCTCGTGATCTTCTTCGGGCTGTTGATCGTCGCTGCAATAAATTTTCAGTGGTAGTCCTCTCGGCTCACCCGCGCTATCGGCTCAAGCCAACAGCTAGTTGGCTCCGCTGAAATGACTCACGAGCTCAGCCCGGCGGCAGTTGATACGATCCTTTCACAAGGTACGACCGTCACTCGTACTGCGCTCAGTCCTACAGGTGGTCAGCTTATCTTCAGCGACCCGCGCGATCGTTGTGCGGAATTCGCGAACACCGTCCGGGTAACTGATCTCGAGTTTCTGGAAGATGTTCTGAGTGAATGGTGGCGAACAAAAACAGCAACGTCTCCAGCGGACAGCGCCATCCGCTCTCCAAATGGGGCAACGATGACGTCGATTTGGTAAGCAATATCAATTGGCTGGCGACGCAGTGCTGATCGCACCCGTCTCCCCCCCAATTCCCTGCAAACAGGGAATTTTACAGGGAAATTGGCTATTTCGGGTGGGTCGGAGACAGCACAATTATCAGAAACTACTGCGAAGGAGCCGTTTTGTGCGCAATTCCCTGCTGCAATTAACAGGGAAATATTTTGGCCTAATAGGTGGCCCTTCCCGTGGTATCAGGGATCCACCGAGTCTAGAAGCGTCGCCGGCGCGCCGGCGCAAGCAACGACGCCTCTCGGAGATTCCAGGGTCGCTAGCAGACCGAACCGCCGACGCAGTGCGCTTGTRTGGCGGGAACGCAATCTGGAAGGACGTCGTGCAGCGGCTACTCGACAATACTTGCCGGGAACGACCGGCAGATACGAAGAAGAGCGGTGGCCGGCGTTCGGCACACCTTGGACGTCCAAAACGCCCATCCGATCTCACTACATCTTGCGGATGGCTCCCAGACACCATCCCCTCTGTCCGGCGGCGAAATTCGCAAGCTCCGGTACCGCGCCGGAGCACAAAGGCCGATAGCTGCGTTTCGCGGTTGGCAGCACTACTTCCGATCAACGCTGGTCTTTGATGAGTCTTCGGGCACGACCTGCATGTTTGGTGGAGTACCGCCCTGAGGATTGGCAGCCGTGGTACCGCCACTACCGGTGGTGAGTGGACCAGTGGGCCCCTGCGGCTGACCTTTCCCCTTATTATTATCAGACGATTCAGCGCTGCCGTTGATAGGCTGAGAGGCACTCAGTCGATTGAGGTCGGGTTGGGTGGTCTGAGCCGACGCCATGGAGGCGTAGCCGGAGATACAGAGGGCGGCGAGGAAAAGGCGCATGTTGAATCGTCCTTGAGATCGATCTTTCCCAACCCGGTGGCTCGGCGTTCGTTCCGGGATGCAACAAAGCAGCGAAGCCGTGTGATCCGCCACAGAAAAAGCGTTCAGTGGCGATGCCCATGTCAGGCCGACTTTTGAGGCTGCGCCCACGGGCAGAGAGTGTAACGAAAGGCGGCTCGCCGAAAAACATCGAAGCGACCACTTAACGCTCCGGTTAGCTTTACGCAGAAGAGATGGCCCCGAACCTAGGGGACGCCGCGGCCAGGCGCCAAAGGCTTGTCGGCAAGCAATGGCCCGCAAAACGCTTCGAGACGGTTCCAGCGGTATCCCGGAATGAAATTAGGTCGCGAACAGACCGCTGATCGCTCGGCTCCCGACCACGCGAGCACTTTCCGCGAGAAGTTGCGCCTTTACCGAAGGCCCGGCTCGGCGATGGCCGCCGCGACATCATCCGGCATTAGGGCGGCCTCGACGATGTAGCTATCGACATCGGTGAACGCCTCCCCTTCGCTCGGATCGGCCGTGACGGCAAGTATCTCACAGGGCGGTTCCGATGCGACGGGACGCAGGGCCACCCACGGCGCGGGCGCGCCCGACTTCAGGTTATCGCGATAATTAGACACGATCGAACGGGTGGTAACGAAGCTCGAGGGCAAGCACTGGATGTACAGCGGATCGTCCCAACGCATCGACATCATCAAAATCGGCTGCGGCCAGTCATCCGGGCACAACCGGAAATTTCTCCTTGTGCAGGCCCGCCAGGGCCTGTGGATCCAGGTTCAGATGACCTTTCACCAGTTCGGGGGGCGTTAGCGCCAGCCACTGATTGAGGGACACGTCGGCATAATAGCTGCTTTTGAATATCTCCAGGAAACGGAGCGGCGTCGTGCCGGTGTTTTCGACGTAGTGCCCCATCGCGAACGGCACGTAACCGACGTCGCCAGCCATGAAGTCGAACGTGCGCGCCTGACCTGAGGCAGCGAACACGCCCATCCGCGCCTGGCCTTCGATGTAATACTGCCATTCATCGGTGTTGGGATGCCAGTGCATCTCGCGCATGGCGCCGGGCTGCACTTCGACCAGTGCCGCGGAGATGGTCTTTGATGCCGGAAACACACTCGTATCGGTGATCCGCACCGTGCCGCTATTGGTCTTGATCGGTTGCTGCGCCAGCATCCGATGGCTGAACGTCTGCGAAACCGGAGTTGCCCCGGCGATTTTGTCGGAAGCAAGCGCGCCAGGCACGGGGGCGGCGAAAATATAGAGTTCGCCGGGATCGGGGACGTGACTGAAGGCTGTGCCGGGCATGCCGAAATTCTTGGACAACACTTCGTTCGGCGTGTGTTTGAACCAGTCGCTCAACAGGAAGGTATTGTCTTCGTCGAATTCGCCGTCGTCGAAGACCAGCAGGAACTCGCAGCCATCCGGATTAAGACCCTGGATCGAGTGCGGAACGCCGCTCGGAAAATACCAAAGATCGCCGACGCCGACATCATCGACGAAATATTGTCCCTGGGGATCGATCGCCGTGATACGGGCAGTGCCGTACAGCATATAGGCCCATTCGGCCGCCTTGTGCCAATGCAGTTCGCGAATGCCGCCGGCATTCAGGCGCATGTTCACGCCGGCGATACCCTTGGAAATACCTAGTTCCCGAACGGTGACCTGGCGGGTCCAGCCTCCGGATTCCAGCCGCACATGGGAATCCGAAAAAGAGAAGCGCAAGTTGGGAAGCGTGCCGTGATCGGTCGAGGGTGGCACCAGCAGATCGGGATTCTGGCGGTCCCGCGCGAGGTTGCGCGGACCGGGATCGGTGCCGCCATGTCCTGGTCGTTGCGGCTGCGGGATGGGTTCGCCGGTTTGCGCGCCCGCCGCTGTTGCTGTCAACAATCCACCGGCGGCAGTCGCCGTCAATAATGTACGTCGTGTCAATTCATCCACTGTTTTCACTCCTGAGGTTCCCTCGCGGATTCCCTCAGATCCGCGGGTATTGGAGATGTCGTGATGCAAGCGATCGAAGTCATTACTCCGCGGGCGTCGACGAAGCTTCTCCCTGCCGGCCTTCGCTCGCGAGCTTTCGGGCAAGCCAAACGTCGTGGTGCTCCTTTGCCCAATTTAGATCGACCTCGCCGGTACCCATGGCTTCGAACGCGCCCTCCATGCCGAGCGTGCCGATATAAATGTGGCCGAGGATCAGGGCGACGAACAGAACGGCGATAATGGCGTGCACGGCTTGTGCGATTTGCATGTCCGCGATGTCGGTTCCGAAGAAGGGAAATAGCAGAACGAAGCCCGACACCGAGACGAACACGCCGGCGGCAAGCGAAAGCCAATAAACAGCCTTCTCGCCGGGATTGAACCGGCCGGCGGGGGCATGTTTGTTTTTGATGAAGCCGCCACCCTGCTTGAGCCACTCAAGATCGACTTTCTCCGGAATGTTGTCCTTGAAGAAGATTACGATGATCAGCACAAGCCCGGCCACAAAGGAGAAGCTGGTGAAATTGTGCACGTACTTGGCCACTTGCGAGACGCTTGAGAAGGCGTCGGCCCCAATGACTGGCAACAGCAAGATCTTCCCGAAAGTGATGTTGAGACCCGTCAGGCCGAGAACGACAAAAGACACCGCGGTGAGCCAGTGCGAGAACCGCTCGAAGGCCTTGAAGCGGACAATCTTCCGGCCGGAGCGCCCTGCCGTGATGCGCAGCCGCCCCATGATCAGATAGGCGGCGCCCAGAATCGCGATCATGCCGAGAATCACCATCCCGCCGCCCCAACGCAAGAGAACTTCGTGGAAATAATCCCAGGTTCTTCCGGCAGGCTGGATCAGCACGCTTGCCTTTGTATCGGGAATATCGATCCGCCCTTCTGCGCGCGGGAATTGCCTGAGCAGTTCGCGCTCGCTGGTGACACTTGCGGTCGGATTGGGTGCGCCATCGGGGCCGAGCTTCTGGGCGATCCCCGGGGCAGACCCAACGAAGACAAGGATCATGGCAAAGAATACGAGGCGAATGGGTGCGAGAAGCGTCATGACGACCATCCTCCTCTCATGTTTGAGTCACCCCCCAAGGCCCGCCTGCTCAGGTCTCGATGCCCTCGCGATAAGCTGTCATCCAGCCCCACGCGCCGGAGCCATAGCCGCGCTTCTCGACGCGCTCCTCGTAGATCTGGGCGATGATGTCGCCATCGCCTGCGAGTAGCGACTTGGTCGAGCACATCTCGGCGCACATCGGCAGCTTGCCTTCGCCGAAGCGGTTCGAGCCGTATTTCGCATATTCTTCGGCGCTGCCCGGCGCCTCCGGTCCGCCGCCGCCCGCGCAATAGGTGCACTTGTCCATCTTGCCTCGCGAGCCGAAATTCCCGACCTGGGGATATTGCGGCGCTCCGAACGGACAGGCGTAGAAGCAATAGCCGCAGCCGATGCACAGATCCTTGTCGTGCAGGACGATGCCGTCTTCGGTCGGATAGATGCACTTGACCGGACACACCGACGCGCAAGGCGCATCGGTACAGTGCATGCAGGCCATCGACACCGACCGTTCGCCCGGCTTGCCGTCATTGATGGTGACGACGCGCCGTCGGTTGATGCCCCAAGGCACTTCGTTCTCGTTCTTGCAGGCGGTCACACAGGCATTGCAGTCGATGCAACGGTCCGCATCGCACAGGAATTTCATGCGTGCCAT
>NZ_JBFRFR010000171.1:0-6896 GCF_052114925.1 Bradyrhizobium sp. 2TAF36
CGCCGGCTCCCGCCGCTGCCACCGTCCAACCGGGCAAATCCAACAGCCGGGGCGAACTCAGGACTGGATAAAACTTGGGGGCAAGGTCACCGCTGATCGATCCCGAGTATGCCATTGATCCCACCGACGACACCGCCAATGGCTCCTCCAACGATTCCACCGACCGGACCCGCTGCCCGCTCGCCTTCGCTAGAGCCGCGCTCGACGCCTCCGAGCACGCCCTGAGCTGATGCCGCCGCGGGAAGAAGCAAGACTGCTGCAAGCAGCGAGCTCATGACAACTCGTTTCATCACAAATCCTTACTGTTAGGGGAGCACGATAAGCCAACGGCGCCTGATTAGTTCCGTAACCAGTTTGACCCGAACGATGATCGGTAGCGAACTGAGAGAAGAGGCCTTGCGGGCCAGACGTGAAGAGAAAGGACCGACCACGAGGGCGAGCAGCTAAGCTCGGCGCGCACCGCGGTCGATGTTGGCGGAATTAGTCTCAGCCGAGCCAATACAGGAACGGATGCCACACGGGCGGATTGAGGAGTTCCACTGGTGTCGCCGGGAGATCCTCAAAATGGCCAAGACGACGAAATCGAGCCGCGCATCGGCGGGGACAGCAACCGTACACGATCAAAAGCTCAGCCGGGGTGAAGGCGGCGAACTCCATCAGATCGCGGCGGGTAAGACCGCCGTCTTAACCACGGCTCAAGGCGGACTGGTATCAGACGACCAGAATTCGCTGAAGATCGGTCCTCGTGGACCTACGTTGCTTGAGGACTTCCATTTCCGCGAGAAGATCTTCCACTTCGACCACGAGCGCATTCCCGAGCGGGTCGTGCATGCTCGAGGATATGCGGCGCACGGGTTCTTCGAGACCTACAAGTCACTGGCGAAATACACGAAGGCTGACCTGTTTCAGCGAGCTGGTGAAAAGACGCCTGCGTTCGTGCGATTTTCCACCGTCGCCGGAAGCAAGGGATCAGTCGATCTCGCCCGGGACGTGAGAGGTTTCGCGGTGAAGCTCTACACGCAGGAAGGCAATTGGGACATCGTCGGCAACAATATCCCGGTTTTCTTTATTCAGGACGCCATCAAGTTTCCCGATCTGATCCACGCGGTGAAGGAAGAGCCGGATTGCGCCTTTCCCCAAGCGCAGTCTGCACACGACAATTTCTGGGACTTCATAAGCCTTACCCCCGAAAGCATGCACATGGTCATGTGGGTCATGTCCGACCGCGCCATCCCGCGTTCGTTTCGCTTCATGGAGGGTTTCGGGGTCCACACGTTCCGTCTCGTCAATGCGAAGCAGGAGTCCACCTTCGTCAAGTTCCACTGGAAGCCGAAACTCGGCTTGCAGTCGGTCGTCTGGAACGAAGCGGTCAAGATCAACGGTGCCGATCCCGACTTCCACCGTCGCGATCTCTGGACAGCCATCAAGACCGGCAACTTCCCGGAATGGGAGCTGCAACTTCAATTATTCGACCAGGATTTCGCAGACGCGTTCGATTTTGACGTGCTCGATCCGACCAAGATCATTCCCGAGGAAATCCTCCCTCCCGTTCCGGTCGGACGGCTGGTGCTAGATCGCATGCCCGACAACTTCTTTGCGGAGACTGAGCAGGTCGCCTTCATGACCCAGAATGTTCCGCCGGGTATCGACTTCTCAAACGATCCGCTCCTTCAGGGGCGCAATTTCTCGTATCTCGACACGCAGCTGAAGCGCTTGGGCAGCCCCAATTTCACTCACATACCCATCAACGCGCCCAAATGCCCGTTCGCGCACTTTCAGCAAGACGGCCATATGGCTTTGCGCAACCCGGTCGGACGTGCGAATTACCAGCCGAACTCCTTCGGCGAAGGTCCAAGGGAATCGCCGCAGCGCGGCTTCACGCCGTTCGCCGACGACGAGCAAGGTGCCAAGCGCCGTCTCCGCGCAGAAAGTTTTGCGGATCACTATAGCCAAGCTCGCCAGTTCTTCATTAGCCAGACCGCAGGCGAGCAGTCCCACATCGCTGCCGCACTGACGTTCGAGCTCAGCAAGGTGAAGATTCCAGCAATCCGGGAGCGTATGGTCGCGCACCTCCTCAATATTGATGAGACACTGGCCAGCAAGGTCGCGGATAAGCTTGGCTTGAAGAAGATGCCGAAAGCCGCGGATGCAGCCGTCGCGACGCGTCGGGATCTCGATCCTTCCCCCGCCCTGAGCATCGTCGAAAACGGGCCTGAGCGCTTCGAGGGTCGAAAGCTCGGTATCCTCGTCTCCGACGGTTCGGACGCAGGCATTCTCAAGGCCCTCAAGGCCGCCCTCAACAAGGCCGGAGCGACCTACGAGATCGTCGCGCCGAAGGTGACGGGTGCCGAAGCCAGCGACGGCAGCTGGATCGACGCCGACCAGATGATCGACGGAGGGCCATCCGTTCTGTACGACGCGGTCGCGCTTCTGCCTGGCGCAGATGCTATGGATGACCTGATACTGGAGTCTGCAGCGCGCGATTTCGTCGCCGACGCCTTCGCGCACTGCAAATTCATCGGTTACGCCGACGCGGCAGTGCCGTTATTTGAGAAAGCCGGCATTGCCACCGCAGATTTCGACGAAGGTTGCGTCCCGATCGGAAGCGCAAAGGAGGCCAAGTCATTCGTCGACGGCCTCTCGAAATTGCGCGTCTGGGACCGCGAGCCTAACGTCAAGATGCCGTAGGCCTCATAGGACATTGCAATCGGTCACGCGCAAAACCACAAAGAAGCCACGTGGGAACCTTCGTCAATGCTGCCCATTGTTTCGGCACGACGAATATCTTCGTCGCAAAATGAGGCGCACGCATGATCGATACTGTCGTTGTCCAACCAACCGCGACCGACGGCGAACCGTCCGTAGCCGGGGTTTCGTGGGCTGCCGTTACAGCGGGAGCAGTCGTTTCTTGCGCGCTCACATTGCTTCTCCTCGCGTTCGGTGTCGGGCTCGGCCTGTCCGTTGTCTCTCCATGGTCTGGCGCCGGGGTTTCAGCAACAACCTTCAAGATCGGAACTGGTCTCTACTTCATCGTTATCGCCATGCTGTCTTCGTCCATCGGCGGCTACATCGCTGGGCGATTGCGATCACGCTGGGTCAGTGTTCACTCCGATGAGGTCTACTTTCGAGACACAGCCCACGGCTTTGTCTCATGGGCTCTTGCGGCAGTGCTTGGCGCCATCCTCCTGGTCACACCCGCAGCCAATTTGGTGGGGGCAGGTCTAGGAACCGCGGGCCAAGCGGCGGCGACGGCCAGCCGGTCCGGACCGATGGATGGTTATGTCGACACTTTGCTTCGACTTGCCTCCCCATCCTCACAAGCGCAGGGCGCCGACGCCTCACGCGAGGAACTCGGGCGTCTATTCACTTCGAGCTTTCGAAGCGGAGCCGACATAAAGGCGAACGATCGCGAATACGTTGGGAAGGTTGTCGCCGCGCGAACAGGCCTCAGCCAGGCTGACGCGGACAAGCGCGTCAACGACGTCATCGCGCAGATCAAGGCAGATTCGGATGCCGCCCGAAAGGCGACAGCTCAGCTTGCATTCTGGCTCGCGGCCTCTCTTCTACTCGGAGCCTTCTCCGCCAGCCTCGCCGCCACGGAAGGCGGTGAGCTACGTGATGGAACACCGAGGTCCCGCAAACTTTCACCCGCAATGCGAACCTGACAGGAGCGAATAATGCCAATTCTTCTCTGGCTAGTCGGAATACCGATCCCCCTGATCATTCTGATCCTGCTGCTGCGGTGAGCGCAGCCAAGCGACAGCCCTGCTCATCCTAGATCGATCGAGCGGACTATCGGAACTAAGCTATCAGGGGCGCCGTATTAAATCCGGCGCCCCTGATAGATACCAATGGCCTCGATAGGTTTCCCTCGCGTTAGAGGGAGAGGTCAGTGGCCGATCGCTAAACGCTTCCTCGTTAGAGCTGGATCGGCACCATGGCAAAACTCGTTGTTCCCCAGACTTCCGAAGAGGTCGCGTCACTGGTAGGCGCCGTCGCTTTGGCGATACTTGGCGTGATCATCGTCTCCGCCCTTTACGTCGGTCRGGAGATCTTCGTGCCAGTTGCATTGGCAATTCTGCTCAGCTTCGCGCTGGCTTCTCCCGTGAGCGCATTGCAACGACTGAAAGTGCCGCGCGGCATTGCCGTCGTGGGTGTAGTACTATTCGCCTTCGCTATCATCTTCGCTTTGGGCAGCCTTATTGCGGCGCAGCTGAACCGGCTTGCCGGTGATCTTCCTTCATACCAAGTGACGATCCAGTCCAAAATTCAATCAGTGCGGGGCATTACAGGTGGAAGCTCAACGCTCGAACGGGCCGCCGGAATGCTGCAGGACCTGGGCAAGGAGCTGGATAAGCCGAAGGGAGCCGTACCGGAGAAATCAGTCAGCCCTTCTCTCGGTAGCCCGCTCGGATCTCGACCCGTTGCGCCTGTCCCAGTCGAGGTTCTTCAACCTGACCCGGGAGCTCTGGAGAGCCTCCGGTCGCTTATCGCGCCTTTGATATCGCCACTGGCGACCACAGGGATCATCGTGATCTTTGTGATCTTCATTTTGATCCAACGCGAAGACCTTCGAAATCGCCTCATACGCCTGGCAGGATCACACGATTTACAGCGGACGACCGCTGCACTCGATGACGCTGGCAACAGGTTAAGTCGCCTGTTTCTGAATCAACTCCTGATCAATACCGGTTTTGGCATCCTCATTGGAGCGGGGCTCTGGTTGATCGGCATACCGAGCGCTGTTCTCTGGGGCATTCTGGCGGCAGTCTTACGATTCGTCCCTTACATCGGCTCGATCATTGCGGCGGCATTTCCACTGGCGCTTGCGGTTGCAGTCCAACCAGGCTGGTCAATGTTGGTTTGGACTGCCGCGCTATTCTTTGTGGTCGAACCGGCCGTCGGCCAGATCGTCGAGCCGATGGTCTACGGTCGCAGTACGGGTCTGTCGCCCATAGCGGTAGTAGTCTCCGCGACGTTCTGGACCGCGTTATGGGGACCGATCGGATTGGTTCTCGCGACCCCTTTGACAGTCTGCCTTGTCGTACTCGGACGTCATGTCGAACGTCTGGCGTTTCTGGACGTGATGTTCGGCGACAGACCGGCACTGTCTGCTGCTGAAATATTCTATCAACGAATGCTCGCAGGCGATCCGACCGAAGCAACTGAAAAAGCCGAGGAATATCTCAAGGAGCGTTCCCTCTCCTCATATTATGATGAGGTAGCGATAAAGGGTCTGCTGCTCGCCCAGTCTGACCTGGAACGAGACGTCCTTGACCATTCCCGCCTCGTCAAGATCCGAGAATTTGCTGAAGATCTCTCAGAACAAACCGATCAGGAACCGAGAGGCGAACGTTCGACAATTGACGCGGAGGCTGCCGCCGCGGTCGAGGCGGCAGCCGCCGAACCAATCTATCCCGATCTGCCAATCCTCAAGAGGAGTGATCTCCCCGTCGAATGGCAAGGTGACTATCCAGTCCTCTGTATCGCTGGCCGTACCGCGCTTGATGAAGCCGCTGGCATTATGTTTGCCCAACTGTGTAACGTCCACGGACTGCAGACGCGGATCGAAGGACCGGATGCTCTGTCGACAAGCAATATATTTCGATTGCAAACGGAGGGCGTTTCGATGGTTTGTCTTTCGTACCTCAATGCATCGAATCCGGCACAGGTTCGCTACGCGGTCCGTCGCCTTCGCCGAAAGCTGCCACATGCTAGCATTTTAGTCGGGCTCTGGAGCGGCACGGGCGACTCACAAAGAGCTGTTTCTGTGAAGGAAAGCTCCAAGGCCGACGTACTTGTGTCGACGTTAAGAGAGGCAACTCGTGTTTGCATCGAAGCCGCAAGACCGGATTTGGCCATTCTAGAGGATGTTTCCGTAAAGCGAGAGACGAACAATCTCGCCTCCTAAGCTGCTCTACCGATTGCTCGCGCTTGCACAGGCCCGCGGCCTCTCCCAAGGACGTCAATAATTTTCGCCAAAAGTAGGCCATCTGGTTGGTCAGCGGAACGCGCGAGCGGCCTCGAAGGTAGTTCTTCCCCTTCATCAGCGGCGAGGAACTAATCATCGCTCGGCACCTTGTCGCTTCGAGAGGAAGCCGTTATTTCGCAAGCGCTTCTTCCTGCGAGAGGGACGAAGGATGCTTCGAGACAGCAGGGCTGAAGAAGTCTCCAACCGCATAGCTGAAGTCGCCTCAGCGATCGCCGAAGAGGGACTGCGATACGTCAGCGATACGATGCCGGGGTATCGTCGCAAGCGGACCGGCATTTCGTTCACATACTACGATAAGGACGGCAAGCGCATCGTCGACAAAGCCATCGTTCGCCGCATCAAGTCGATCGGCATTCCGCCAGCCTGCCGACTTAGAGACACCTAGGGTGAAACAGCACCTTATATCGACGCAACCCTCGGCCCACCCTTGGCGCCGACTCGGGACGGCCGTGGCGATCTACGAACTCGCAACGGTTCTGCCGTAGATGACGACATCGCCACGAGACTTTTTCGACAATGCCTCAAGCGTCCGCCCGCCACGAGGTACCGAAAAAGTAAGTAGCTCAAGCCAACCTCCATAGCGCAGCTCGATAACGACAAGAGTTGAGGCGGATCAGTCAGTATCCTCTTGTCGCTGTCTAGAGAACGACACTTCCCTCTTCGGCCAACGGCTGAGTAGTTCGCCGAACTGAGTTGACGAGTCACACAGCGCACCGGCGATCTGCCGAACTCCTTTGCTCCGCGCCTTGCTGTCGTTGACCTTGCCCCCAAGTTTTATCCAGTCCTGAGTTCGCCCCGGCTGTTGGATTTGCCCGGTTGGACGGTGGCAGCGGCGGGAGCCGGCGCGGAGCCCTCGGCATAGCGCAGCGCCGGCTCCCGGCGCGGGTGGCAGGTGAAGGCGAAC
>NZ_JBFRFR010000172.1:0-6895 GCF_052114925.1 Bradyrhizobium sp. 2TAF36
ACGACCGGCTCCGGTGAAGACCTCAAGCCGCCGCACCGGCTCMGCGATAGCACTATGCACTGTGTCCATTCTAAGCCTAACGGTCCGAACAAACCGCAGACTCGCAGATCACCCCGTCATCCGGTAGGTGGCCGCTGAACAGCGCTTACTCACAACGCAATCCCCTGTTAGCCCAGTGGCGTGAGGCGGACACAAGGCGTTCGCGTGCCAAAGCTGAATGCCATCATCGCGATGACCGGTCAGCTTTGTTGCCTGTTCGATAGCTTGAGCATCCGTGTCGCAAACAATGACCTCAGGCGGACCCATGATGTGTCCGACTTCGCTGATCCGGAACGCACGGTAGACTTGCGAGATCATATCTTTCGGGCCGCCTCAACCCGAGCGGCTCGCTTCGCTTCCTCGTCCGCCAATAGTCGCGTCGCTGTAGTGCGCCTGTCTGTAGATCGAGCGCGACGGCTGCGCCCCGCGCCAAACGAGAGCCCCGGGGGGAAGGGACTTTCCACGCCGGCCGTCTGCATACGTGAAAATAAAATAGCGGTGGGCTGGGCGTCTCTAAAGGGCCTTATTCTGATTGACATGAATCAATCGAGTGGAGCTACCGCAGTGTTCTTATTTGCTGCCTCTGCGAGCCTCGTTGTCGCATACGCGATTTGGCTGAAGCGAGAGACCGTTTTGCGAATATGCCGATCCGGATCAGAATGCTCGGGAGCAGCGCGCAATGAAAAATGGGCTTTATTCAGTCAGCCTGAAAGGGTTCGATAGCGAGGATTGGCCGCCAGGCGGCGTCGTTGTTCTTCTGGATGGGGTGATGTTGGGAGGCGGCCCGTATACGTACTACACCGGCTCGTGCTCTTTCAAAGACGGTATATTTAAGGGCGAACTTGTTCTCAATCAGCACACTTTTCCTCCACCCAGTCACGTGTTTTTCAACGCAAAGAATGTGGGCATCGGTGTCTCGGGCACCTACGAGGACAATCAGGCCGAACTGACTGGCATCGCGCTGGTCGGGAAAAGAAGCCTCACGCTTCAAGTGACCTTACTGAGACTGGCGGAGCTTAACCTCATCGAGCGCAAAGGCTACGGGTATGCCGCATAACCTGTGCGGCGTAGGCGACGCTTGAGGACTGAGGGTCAGAAGGCGAAGAAATCAGCATGAGCAAATCTCGTCCGCTACGCCCCACTAAGCTGACCTCAGTGAGGGGTGTCGCCACTTCGCTGATGGGCCATGTGTGGACTCTGTGGCACTGGCAATTTGGTTGGCGTTAAGGCTTGTTAGTGCAACTGACACGTGTCTTCGTATTTGGGCCCCCTATGAAGCGTACGAAACAGACCTTGGCTTTGGTTGGCTCGACCCTATCGATAACCGTCATCGCGGCAGCAACGTGCTCCTTGTTTTGGCATAAAAGCCTGACGGCGTTTCTTTCCTTTGTAGTTATCGTCCCGGTCTTTCTTATCCTCGCGCTAGGCCTTCTGAAACAAGCGCGCGCCCGATGAACAGGGCTTGGTATGTCTGCTCGGGGTCAGAAGCAGCGGTCAAGGCAAGTGCGGCTCGACGTCCGGTCGACCGTCGACAGCCGACATTGGACCTGCACTGGATGCGATTGTGAAATGGTTCACAGATCGGAAAAAAAATTCGGGGAACGTTCCTTCGAACGTTTCTTGTTTCTGTCATCTAAGTGCGCAAGAATTGAAGGGCCAGGATTTAAAGCCCGGCCAAGGGGAATTTCGGCGTTGGTGGAAAATATTCTGCTCCAGCGACGGGCACCTCACCCGTGAAGCAAAAAGGAATGAGATAGTAGCCGTCAAAGGAAGACGATGATGATCGACGACCACTTGGCGCGTGCACACCGCAACAACATTCAACGCTATCGCCACTTATTGCAGACTAGCCTGACAGAGGTTGAGCGCCAGTTTGTCGAAAGGCACTTGAGTGAAGAGCAATCGTAGCTCGAACCTCGTCTCGTTCTCAAATGAAGCGCACCACGATCCTTTCAGAGGACCGGACAGCCGCTTGGCTCAATTCGTTCAAGCGGTGGTGGGACCGGCGCTGCCGTTGGCAAACTTCTCCGCATCGGAGCGGCAACCAGCGAGAAGATGAGCTCGCTTAGTCTTAGTCTCTACACTGGCCCGACGTGCGAACTCAGACGTTGGAGTTCATGCAAGCCAACTTCGGCAAAGACGGCGCGTACTTTTCCGCCATCGGACGTATCCGATCATGTCGTTGGCGGCTTTCGCAAAGACGAACTGCGCGTCTGGCACGAAGCTTAGGATCTAAGTCCAAGGGCGCCCGGTATGGGCACCAAGCGCCCTTGCACCCATCATCGGCCGATCCAAGGTGTGAGTTCTAAGGGATCGCTGGACGAGCCGACGAACGCTGGATTACCCGCGCGAATCACTAGCATTCACCTGTGTTGCAACCGAGGCGATGAGTGCCCGACGGGCCCCGCCATTTACGTCAATTGTCTTGACCAAGCTCAAGAAAGCAACGGATCGGACGATCCCGATTGCACCAACGGTCAATTGCATGCTCTCAGCGATCGATGAAGATTGAGACAGTTTCGCGTGCTGGACGACCGCTATGAAGGTGCGAGAGCTTGTGGAGACCCTGCAAAGATTTCCGGATCAAGACGCAACAGTCGTCATTGGCGAAGGCGTGGTGCCCAATGTTTGGCTCATCGTCGAAGGTGCCGTAGAGCGCGGCATTCACGTTAAAAAAGATAATCTCGATTGGGTTGGTCCGGGTAGCGAGCCGGGCGTTGAAATCGTCTAGGCACTCCCGGGCCGATCGCTGGGGGTCCTCGGCATATCCTGTTTGTGCCAGGACCGCGGATCGATTGAATATAGTGACAGCTGTACTGGGCCCCAAAGTCGGGGGAGGTGGCTTCGCGACAGCGATTCGTAAAACTTAACGTCCGCTCAACGAGAGGCTGATCCGTGTGACGATCTCGTCCCACTCGTGCTCCTCTCTCGCGGGATAGTTGATCAGTACGCAATGGATCATCTTTCCTGAAAAATTGCAGCGATCGTACCAGACCTTATCGCCCTTATAGCTGGAGACGGCGAAGAAGCGCGGCGTCACCCGCTTGTACTGGATACGAGCGGGCGGATTTTTCTTCGACAAGAACGCGGCCGGCGAGTCGTTCGCAGCGTTGGGAACGGTCTGGATCGTCAGGTCGGCACGACCATCGGGCGTACGAAAGCGCTGGCCATAGCCGTCCGGCCGGCCCGCCTCTTCGGTGAAGATTGAGGACGGCAAGTCCACGGAAGTTCTGGTCTCCGGAATGCTATAGCGCGTCCAATTGGCGGCTTGGGCCGAGGCGGTCACCATCGTGGAAGTCACAACACACGCCAGGACATGAGCATATAAGGCCATCTTTTCCTTCCCTCCGAGCCCGTCGGGCTCGATAGCCGCGACCTATCTCTTGCCGACCTTCTCTTGACGGTCTTCTTCACGGCGACCGTATCGCCCCATCTCTTCGTAGACCTCGCCTCGGGCGACACGCGTGCCGTCTTGTTCGTCCGCGTGCCGTCTTCTCCGCTGCCGCCAAAGCACTCTTATCAACTCAAGAACGCGCCAAGGATTCGCGAGTTCCGGAACGATTCTGGGGATCCCAATTTGCATCGTTTATTGCGTGGTTATGGCGGAGCGCAGAGACGGCTTACTATCCCGGCAACAACCGGTCGGCGTGCTCGACGGCTTGGGCGGAGAGGACGGTTGAACGCGGCTGGCTGGTGAAACAGGGGGCGTTATCAGCTTACAGGCAAGGGGTGGCGAGCGGCAGAAGAAGACGGATGTCGGATAAGCTAGGGTGAAGATCACCTTTGGCGAGATGCGCGAGATGGGCATGCGCGGCGTCTTGGTCTTTTTCGCCGACTATCGATGCAGCCATAGCGTGGCCTTGCTGGCTGATCATTGGGCGGACGATACGAAACCGTCCGATCTCGCAGCCCGGTTCGTCTGCGGGGCTGGCGAACGGCGGCCGGACTTCTTCTGGACGGTCCACTCACTCCTTCGATGGGGTATCGAGATAATCAAAGACGGGGACTAGCATACTGGCCCGAATGCCATTGCCCGGGCTCCTTTCCGCTCGGCTGCCCCACGAGCGTGCTCAGCGCCTTCAAAGCGCCAATAGGTCACCGGGTTGGAAGCTCCGCATTCGTTACACTGAAGGCTTTGCTCACCTAGCATGTATCGTCCCCGGCGGAAGAGATCGCGACAGGCTGATCTTCTACAGGAAGGACACGCCAGCGATGAGTTTCGCAATCGCCAGCGAAAAAAGAGCTCGCTCGACACAATCAAATCCCTGACAGCAATGGCCAATCTTCACGCTACCGCGAGTTAGGTAAAGGCCCCCCTTAGGACAATAAGCATCTGAACCGTGGACTTGTGCGCACAGTCCCTCCTCGGCCGGCGGCGCCGTCACGGCCCTGGGCGCTTGCATGGCGGCATTAGAGCTAACCGGGTCAGGGCTCATGTGGAACAGCCGGCGGCGCCGCATCAAGCCGTCACGCCCCAGATGTGCTCATGGTCCATCGCGTCCGTTGATGCGGTGCACCGCGCTTTTTTTGTGTGAATTAAGCCTGAAGATCAAAGTTCCGAAGCTTCTGCCTATCGAGAATAACAATCTCGCGCTGGGTATTGCCCAGGAAGTTGAGGATTCCCTCACTGTGAAGTCGTGAGACCGACCGCGAGACCGTTTCCAGACTTAAACCGAGATAATCGGCAATGTCGCGCCGAGACATCGGCAGAGACATGGTGTTTGCGTCGGTTCGCTTATCCATTTCCGCTATAAAAGCGGCAACTCGTTCCAGCGCGGTCTTGCGTCCCAAAAGCAGCATGTGATTTTCCGCATGCTCAAGGTTGCGAGTGGTCATGCTCAGCAAATTGCGTGCGACCACTGGGTCTGTTTCCGCCACAACCTGGAGGCTTTCTCGTCTGATCATTCGCACAGTGGTCTTGACCACGGCCTCGGCCGTGAACCTGTGCCGTTCCCCATTCTCGAGGCCAAAGATGTCGCCCATCAGATGGAACGCCCCGATCTGTCGGCGGCCATCCGAGAGCAGCTTGTAACTGCGAACGGCTCCCCGCTTTACTTGATAGATGTGCTCGGCGGGCTCCTGTTCACCAAAGATTTCGGTCCCCTTGCGGTATGTAAATTCCAGCAAACTGACAATTGGGTTAGAGGCACTATCAAAGCCGGATCACCAAGTGTGTTGGGCTCTCGTTGATCCGATAGGCGCACTAACATTGGTAGAACTCCCCCTACCGTATCGAGCTACGGTGTGCGGGATGGGAAGTCGCCCCAGATTGCTCCGATAGCTCCTAAAACCAAGCGTAATTGGGGATTGTCTCTTAGGTCACTGTACCAAGGTGCAATGTCAGGGGGCATTCAACCAGCCGAACAGCCCCGCATGACCGCTACAGATTCTTCGGCTTGAAGCGGGCTCAAGACTCGGCGAAAGATATGCACGTTGCCGGACATTTAGTTCCTTGTAAGTACTTCACAGGAATAAGGAAATCCCGCTCAACATCTGAGCCCAGTGTTGCGGCTGGGCTACATCAACCTGCGGGCGAAGGGGATAGCATCGATTCCTTAAGTGGGCGTCGTACCTTTTTTGAACTTCTTTCTGGGGAGATTTCTCGTAATGAAAAAGCTTCTAATTGTCGCGGCCGGGATGATGGCCGTGGGTCTATCTGCTCCTGCGTCGGCGGCTGATTTGGCGGCACGCCCGTACACCAAGGCGCCCCCTCCGATTGTCTCTCCGGTCTATGACTGGACTGGCTTCTACATTGGCGCCAACGGCGGATG
Organism: Bradyrhizobium sp. 2TAF36; assembly: GCF_052114925.1. NCBI lineage: Bacteria > Pseudomonadati > Pseudomonadota > Alphaproteobacteria > Hyphomicrobiales > Nitrobacteraceae > Bradyrhizobium > Bradyrhizobium sp. 2TAF36. The sequence goes on from NZ_JBFRFR010000172.1 coordinate 5,811, forward strand.
GGGCCAAAGCCGCGGTTGCGTGGATTTCGTAACTGCTCTCGGAACAGTCGCAGGTGGTTGCGCGGATCGCTCCGGCGGCCTTGTCGGCGGACAGATCGGGTATCGCTGGCAAACCAACCGGTTCGTTTTCGGATTGGAAGCGCAGGGCGATTGGGCCGACATCAAGAACACGCGCGTCAGCCTAGTCGATCCACTCATTTCGACCACAGGGAAAACCGACGCTATTGGTCTCTTCACGGCTCAACTCGGTTGGGCGTGGAACGCCTCGCTGCTCTACGTGAAGGGTGGTGCGGCCGTGACCCACAATCGTCTTGATGTCTTCAACAACTTCACCGGAGTGGGTCTGGACTCGGCAAGTCATACGCGCTGGGGCGGCGCCTTGGGCGTCGGCTGGGAATATGGCTTCACGCCGAACTGGACGGTTGGTGTTGAATACGACCACCTTTGGATGGGGAATGACACCCGCACCTTCGTGGGTGCAGGCTTGGTCACGCCCGGTGGTGTCACTCTCGTTGGCGAAAGGTTCAGTCAGGATGTCGACATGGTCACGGTCCGGTTGAACTATCGCTTCGGCGGTTACGGCTCTCCGGCCAGATACTAATCGCTTCAGTCTGCGCAAACCAAAGCCCCGGCTCGCCGGGGCTTTTTTTGGCTATGAATTGCTGACGCGCACTGCATCCTTGCGATGTCTGAGGTGGGTCCCGTGCGGGCGCGGAGCCATATTCGTCCTCAGTCCGTTCGCACCCCTTGAGCAGACGCCAGGGTCGAGCAACATAGTGGCAGCTAAGGGCCAATATTGTTGCAATAGTCTTTTTGGTGCGCCTAACAAGAATCCTAGAACCACCGATGCGTTTTGCGTGGGACCTTATCGGCTGATCCAAAATCAAACCATCACTGTCAATCGGCCCTTTAATTGCGGTTTGTTGTCAAGCTACYATTCTTCCTCTCTCCAGTGACACGCCGGTAGCGATTGCTCCGTCGGAGCTGGTCAGGTTGCGGAGACGGAGCGATCGCGGATGGCGAGACGATTGCCTAGCGGGATTGGCAATCGACGTCGTTGGCGGCTTCAGCGGGTTGGGTTGATG
>NZ_JBFRFR010000173.1:0-6551 GCF_052114925.1 Bradyrhizobium sp. 2TAF36
CCGGCGGGAGTTGACTTGAAGGTTTAGCGACCGGGCTCCGATCGCAGGTGAGATCCTGATAACGGAGTTAGACTTCACCGTGGCAGGCGCTGTTCAGCCGCGCCAGCGTGCGACAGACGGCCCTTATTTGCCCTTCCCTTCGCGTCGATTTTCAGCCGCGCTGGGTGGCGGCCCGCTTCCATGGCGCGATAAAAACGCTGGAATCTCCGGTTTTGTCGCGGTGGAATATCCTGCCCGTCGGCCTCCATGAAAAAGCCCGGCGCGGGGCCGGGCTTTTCGTTGATTGGCCAGCGCCCGCAAGCCGGGCGATCAGAATGACACTCGCTCAAGAACCGCCTGCATTGGGTCAGTGGGCGATTGGGGCGAATGACATTCGCAAATGATGTTCTGAAATCCGCCTCTGCCAATAAGGTTGAGGCTTCCGCCTTCCCTGAATATCCCCGCTGCCCGATCAAAAGATAGTTGGCTGATTTGAACATCAGCAGACAGGTCGTATCCATTCTGACTATAGCTGCCGAAAAGCATGAAATCGCTGTTGCCACCAAACAGCTTACCGTTGGCTAGTGTTATTAAACCCAAAATAGTCTCGCCATCCGATTTCGAGAAGCGAGCTTTGTAAAAGCCATCTAGCACGCGTACCTCCCCCCGCATTTTTATTGTGGTAGCGATATGGTGGCCAAACCCGGAACGCGCAAGCTAGTGGCCTGTTCCTCATCTGCGGGTGGCCCATCTCAGCCAGTACCCCTAATGAGACACCGTCCCCATTATCCGCGGCGCTAGGTTGGTGGCCGCCACTCTGTGCCGCTCCATGCGCGCGAGCTGGTCGATATCGTGATGATGATAATGCGCGCGCCTGTTTTCCACATCCCCGACCGGCAGTAGCCCGCGCGCGTTCTGAGCCACCACTAATCGACAATTTGACTCTGGCTTGCGCCGCGTTTCGATGGCGACATGCCCCGCCCTGCCCGCCGCCATACGCCCACACACACCGACGGCCGGCCGGTCAAGATCACCTTCGGCGAGATGCGAGAGATGGGCGTGCGCGACATCCTGGTCTATGGCCATTGTGGTCATCATGTCGCTCTGGACGCTGACCTTTGGCCTGACCGCGTAAGGCTCTCCGATCTCGAGCCGCGGTTCGTCTGTCGCGGTTGCGGTAGTCGCGGCGCCGAGGTTCGGCCAGACTTCGACCGAGGCAACCCGCAGCTCGCAATCATGGGGTACCGAAACACGCAATGACCAAGGGTTGGGGGCGGCCGTTCGAGGAGCCAATCGAGGTCGGCGGCCGCAAGCTGGTGACGTTACTCGATGCGACCAAGGCAAAGAGCTGATGGTGATCGCTACTGAGGAAGTTACCAAGGTCTGGTTCGATGAAAACGATCCAGAGGGCGTGGCCTTCGAGTACGATGTGGTGGGCTTGCCAGCCTCAACCCTGTGACGCGTGGTCCAATGGGAAAAACCGCAGCGTGGTTCCAGCCCCCACTGCGGCATTCCCGGATAACTACAAATTGGTTGGTACTCAAATCTCGCCGGTGTTCTCTCAGTAGAACACCCCGTTCCGAAAATGGAGTCCGGAGAACTACCGGAGTCCGCTGTTTTATCCATTGTCGTTAAGGGGCGAACATGGCACGGACTTGCCTTCCAGCCCCGATGCTCCCGGCTGCCGGTCCAATTGCGGATTAGAGCGCCGGGAGTGCTAGGCCCGCCAGCGTGAACCGGCGGGCCTTGTCAGCGCCGCCGAGTTCGCTCAATTTCGCGGGTCGCCCAGGTCGCAAAGATCATCGCGAACCGGAAGCGAGCACGACCGACATTCGTGTCAAATCTGAAGCTGTGGGCGGCCGTGCTCGGCGCGCTGTTCGTGATCGTGTTGATCTGGCTGGCTCTCGATGTCGCTGGCCGGTCCGCCGCGCTCTGACGGCGACTAGATTGCGATCGGAGGGGCGCTGGTGGTGACCGGCTGCAAGTAGCAAGCTTTTCCACACCGCGATGCACGGTAGCTCGCGCGCGTTCCCGGCTGGCGCCTTCCAGATTTCAACAACTGCTCAAATCTCATGTGAGATCTGACGCAGGCGCTTGAGGAGCCGCCAGACTTGCGTCCAGGACCATCTGCCTCGCCCGGTTGGCGTAGGAACGCGGGTCTCGTTGAGTTTCTTTGCAAGCGCCCCCAAGGACGTGGCACCGGACTTCTGGAGAGCTTTGATAACCGGGGCTAGTTCGGCTGCCCGCGCGTTCGCGCGGGCCTCCTGAACCGTTCTGGGTGTCGCTCGCTTCAAATGGCTACTCAGTCCTGTCGCTTGGCATGTGGTGTCTACTAGCCATTTGTACGACAATCGGCTCGCCACCTGGGCGGGCCACTCTGGCAGTCGTGGGAAAGTACCGCAATAGAGAGGCCCATCAACGTGAACTGGCGGTCAGCGCTTCGCTGCGTTGCCAGCTAATTCCATCGCGAGATCTAGGGCTGCGATTCCAATTTGGTCGGTCGGACGAGATCGACAGCGCTGGTCCATCCAAGCAATTATCGCTGTAAAATCACCGCCTCCGACGATTTCTCTATCGCCGCTAACATTCAGGCCACTGATGAAACCTACAACCCAGGATTCGAAAGCGCCCTTTACTACCGCATTCTTGGTTCTGTTCGTCCAAGYCGAGCACGACTGCGAGCCGGCACCCACGATGGTGGCCCCGGCGCGGAGCGGATTGGTTGGCAGTATTAGCAAGGCGACGACCGCCAACACCCTCATCATCAAAACCGGTAAGCTGGATGTAGAAGACCAGCCTACCGATCAAGATCGCTCTTGTCAGCCGCAGTGAGACACCCTCGCCCTGTCCGCCGCCACACGCCTACCTATGCCGACGGCCCGCCGGTCAAGATCACCATGGCCGAGATGCGCGAAATCGGAGTGCGCGGCGTCCTGGTGTATTGCGCCGACTACCGATGCAGCCACAGCGTTGCCCTGACCACTGGCCCGATGAGGTGCGCGTGTCCGACATCGAGCCGCGCTTCGTATGCAAATCCTGCGGACAGCGCGGCGCAGATGTCCGGCCGGACTTCAATTGGGAGGGGCCGCCCGTCGCGGCCATGGGATATCGATAGCGGGGCAGTGACGGCCCCGGCCGAGGGTCAGGTGGGTGGCCGGGGCCGTTTGGAGGCTTGGACCGGAGGCCAAGCGACTGCGAGATTGCTCACAGCTCGGAGCGCCGTTCTGTTCGTTTCCGCACATTGGCGATACCGTTCCCCACAGGAACAGCAAACATTGCGCAGCGAATGACCGAACGAGGCTGGGGGCGGCCTTTCGAGGAGCCGAAAGGTAGACGGCCGCAAGCTGGTCACGTTGCGCGATCCCGGCGAGTACATCATCGCGCTAGCGCAATGCTCTCTCGCGCGCCGCAGTCAGATCTGCCTTTATCTGCGCAGCATTTGTCGGCTCTCGAATTGGGGGTGGCTCATTGAGGTCCCGCGCCCATGGCGCGCCTGATCGAACCGTTGATGTCGCTGGATCAGAAGTCGCGCAAGCAGAGACGAGTGGACCAACAACGGCCACCAACAGCGCCTGCCATATCGTCGCCTGGATGCCCACGGCTCACCTAACGGAGATCCACCCGAACCGGCCGTCAAATCATGGTTCATGATTGGTTAATTTTCGGGAAACAGCCCGCCAGCGCGAAATCACGGACGCGCTGCAGCCACCGCCGCAACTGTTCCAAGGCAAGCGACGTTTAAAAAATCCGGCCGACCTTGCGAGCCGGCGGGAAGTTTGGACTGTAGATTACGATCGGTGTCGCCAATCTCGATTAGGTCGCGCCAGCAAAGCGCTCGTTCTGCAACGACCGCTTATTTCTTCAAACACAAGCCCACCGTCGGCGAGGTCCCGCACTTCGGGCCGTCCGCCGCTCCCCCGGTTGGGCAGAACACGGACACCAGCGTTTCGTTGCTGTCGCAATTGACCGCGCCATCAGCCTGTACCGCGCGGATATTGATCGACGCTGGGTCGCCCTTCGGGCCCTGCGGTCCTTGCGCGCCGGCCGGCCCCTGGGGACCTGGCACGCCCTGAATTCCTTGCGCGCCCTGTGGGCCAGCTGGGCCTTGCGGTCCTGGATCTCTGCCACACGCTGCAACTGCAAGAGCAGCAGTCATTGCGACTACCGTGATCATTTTGTGCATTGCAATCCTCCCAATGGAGCCAACCATTAAACTGGTCGCCTGAGAGAGCCGCAATAGAGCAATAGAGAAGGCCCGCCGGCTTGACCGGCGGGCCTTGAATGGCTGGCGTCTTGGCAGGGCCTTACAGGCGCGTTACGACTGTTGTTATGCTGGAAGAGACCGATGCCGAGCTTCGGTTGAAGCAAATCCTTAAGGCGAATCCGGATCGGTTGAGCCGATTTCGGGCGGCCAGCGTTGCCTTTGCTATCGTGCCCGGTTCGAATTAGGCGATCGTATTCCAGCTATGGTTCAACGCCCGACATGCCGAATTTGAGCGCGATAACCCTGTCCCCTAATCCCTTCGCGTCGATTGTCAGTGGCGCTGGAGGTGGGTAGCGGGTGCGTCCGTTGCCGCGATAAATCCGCCGGAAACGCCGAGTTTGTCGCGGCCGAAACACGCAATGACGAAGGGGCTAAATCAATAAAATGCTCTTTCGAAGAGAGCGAAGGCGATCAGTGCCAGCGGCAAAAGGTCAAGCACAACTACCTTTGCGCACTGTTGCTGGTGCGATGCAAGCTCCAGGATATCCTGCTTGAACCGGTGGCGTTTCATTGAACTCTTAGGGAAGCCAACGTTCGACGGGTAACAGTACATCATCGTGGAGGGCCGCAGAACACGAGCGTTCGCAGTGGCGTAAGCAAATTAGGCGCGTGCCGCGAACCGACGGATTGGCTGTGACGGTAGCTGCCCTCTATCCGCAGGGCTCGAAAGCGTTTCCAACCCGGCTTCTATGACCGCAATATCCTGCTCGACCTGCGCAATGGACCACCGACAGTCGAAACCTGTCCTGGCCTTCAGGTCGACGGCAAGTCGCCGGCGATGCATCCTTAGCTCCTCGAGCGACTGGCGGTCCTTAAGTCTCGCGTAGCCGTCAACAATCAACTCAATCGCACTCGACACAACGCTACCCCTCAATCAAATTTCGGATTTGCAATACGGATAGGCTAGCGAGGAACGGAATAGGCGTAAATCGACAAATGGACAGAGCGACAGCCCCATATGATTTCAGGGAGCTGGTTTAATTGTGATTTGAAATCTTTCTTTTATTGAGCCAATGATTAACCGATTTTTTATTGTGACTTTTGGGGTAAGTATGAGTAGTTTAATTTCTGCTTGGGCCCTCGCCCAAAGATCCCGACACATCGCCCGACAGATTGATGAACTGCGCGAGCTTAAAAGACGGGTGCGCGAAGCCGAAGCAAGGATGATATGGGTCGCGAATCCGCGCAGATGCGGACGGCGTCGAAAGCGGCGCGACTTCCGATCTTGCGCGTCTTATCAGCTTCTGACCCGCTCCACCTGAATCCTGAAATCGTCTAGTGCTCGTCCGGCGCTCAACTGCGCAACCAGCCATCGTGGCTGCTTTCCGCGGCCTGCCCAAGTTTCGTAGGGATAGTCGGAATTTCGATACTGGGGCAAGACTGATGGGTACGGCCGACGGTTCGAATTCGAACCGTGCAACCTGTTCAGGCGATCTTCCAACCACAGTTTCTGGCGTTCGATTTTTTGATGAAGAGCTTGCGAAATCATAGTGTGGAGATTCCTCAACTCTTCAATATTCAGCAGCTCAAAACGCTCGGCATAGCGCATGGGTAACCACCCCCGTGATATCGGCCTGCCCCAGGCTCATAATAGTTATTCCACATTATGACGGGATTTACCTACATTTAAAGTTCCATTATTCGGACTTTTAATTCCGCAGTGCACCCAGATACGAGAGCGCGCCGGCGCGAACCGGCGGGCCTGAGACATTCAACTTCGGACCGCGGCCCTCGCGCCTCAGCCGCCCTCGCGCAGTCCCTGCTCAATCATTTTCAAACGTTTTCTGAGAGCGCGATCTATGGCGCGGGCTTCTCTTGGCGCAATTCTACCGGTCGTCATATCGGACAGCATCCTGCCCTGAAACGTCGCGATCTGGTCTAACGTCATCTGCTCGATTTGAGCAATCCGCGCCTCAACATCGGCATTTGCTTCCGCCCTGTTGCGCATGCGCTCGCTCCCTTGATGAGTCGCGATTTTGATTTTGGACCCCGGCGGCGCCGAAGCAAATGCCAGCACCGCCGGAATTGTGGACAAGCTACCGCTTCAACCGACGGGCGTGCGCCGCCGGCCGCGGCCGTTGCTTTTCCCGTGCGACAGCCAGCCCTCAATTGCCCTTCCCTTCGCGTCGATTTTCAGCCGCGCTGGGTGGCGGCCCGCTTCCATGGCGCGATAAAAACGCTGGAATCTCCGGTTTTGTCGCGGCGGAATATCCTGCCCGTCGGCCTCCATGAAAAAGCCCGGCGCGAGGCCGGGCTTATGGTTCTATGGCAGCGTTCTGTGGTGGCGCCGCTACTGCGCCATTTCCTT
>NZ_JBFRFR010000175.1:0-6485 GCF_052114925.1 Bradyrhizobium sp. 2TAF36
GTCGATACTGGCGCGAAATCTCCAGTTAACTTCACAGGGTTTTATCAGGGTTTCACCCGCCCAATTGACCGGATCGGGAGAAGCAAAGGATGTTCAGATTAACCGCTCTGGAACTGGCGCGGATCCAGTTCGGCTTCACCATCTCCTTCCACATTATCTTCCCCGCGATCACCATCGGGCTGGCGAGCTTTCTCGCCGTCCTCGAAGGGGTGTGGCTGTGGAAGAAGCAGACCGTTTACCGAGAGCTCTATCAGTTCTGGTCGGCGATTTTTGCGGTCAACTTCGCCATGGGTGTCGTCTCCGGCCTCGTCATGGCCTATCAGTTCGGCACCAATTGGAGCTATTTTTCCGCCTTCGCCGGCAGTATCACCGGACCGCTTTTGACATATGAGGTCCTGACCGCCTTCTTCCTCGAAGCGGGCTTTTTAGGCGTCATGCTGTTCGGCTGGAACAAAGTCGGGCCGGGCCTTCACTTCTTCGCCACCATCATGGTGGCGCTCGGAACGTTGATTTCGGCGACATGGATTTTGGCATCCAACAGCTGGATGCAAACGCCCCAGGGCTTTGAGATCATCGACGGGCGTGTCGTCCCCGTTGACTGGTTGAAGGTCATTTTCAACCCATCCTTCCCCTATCGATTAGCGCATATGACGGTTGCCGCGTATCTGGCGACGGCGCTGTTTGTTGGCGCCTCCGGGGCCTGGCACTTGCTGAAGGGACGCGATACACCGGCCACACGAACCATGCTGTCAATGGCGATGTGGATGGTGCTGGTGGTGACCCCGCTTCAAATTGCGATCGGCGACGCGCACGGCCTCAATACGCTAAAGCATCAGCCAGCAAAGATCGCCGCGGTGGAGGGGCATTGGGAGAACAAGCCAGGCGAGAGTGTTCCGCTGGTTTTGTTTGGCTGGCCCGATATGATGGCGGAGACGACGCGTTATGCGTTTGAGGTTCCATATCTCGGCAGCCTCATTCTCACCCACGAACTGAATGGCCAAATTCCCGGACTGAAGGAATTCGCACCAAGAGACCGTCCGAACTCGACGATCGTGTTCTGGAGCTTTCGGGTCATGGTCGGTCTYGGCATGCTGATGCTTTTGCTGGGAATATGGGCGGCGTGGGCACGGTGGTGCAATCGTCTCTACCTCTCCAAGCCTCTGCTTCGTTTCGCCGTCGCGATGGGGCCGGCCGGCCTGATCGCAATCCTGTCGGGTTGGTTCACGACTGAAATCGGTCGTCAGCCCTGGGTCGTTTATGGCGTCATGCGGACTGAGAACGCGGTGTCGAACCATTCTGCGCTGGCGCTTTCGACAACTCTGATCCTGTTCATCGTCATGTACACCATCGTGTTTGGGACCGGTGTCAGTTATATGCTGAAGCTGGTCGCAAGAGGACCTCAGGCTCATCACACTGCGCCCGATGGCGTGGCCGGCGACGAAGACCAGAACTTGCGTCCCGCGCGTCCGCTCTCCGCAGCGCCTGACGACGTTGATCCTACGCCTTAAACGAAAGAAAGGGAGGGTTAGACGATGGGTATCGATCTTCCACTGATCTGGGCTATCATCATCGGCTTCGGATTGATGATGTATGTGATCATGGACGGCTTTGATCTCGGCATCGGCATTCTTTTCCCCTTCATTCCGAACCGAACTGACCGCGATACGATGGTCAATACTGTCGCACCTGTTTGGGATGGAAACGAAACGTGGCTCGTCCTCGGAGCTGCGGGACTGCTTGCCGCATTCCCTTTGGCATACTCGATCATCCTCACAGCGCTCTATCTGCCACTGATCGTAATGCTGGCGGGGCTGATCTGGCGCGGGGTCGCGTTTGAATTCCGCTTCAAGGCGGATGAGGCGCACCGGCCTTTCTGGGACAAGGCGTTTGCCTGGGGATCCTACATCGCGACCTTCTGCCAGGGCGTAGCTCTAGGGAGTTTCATCGACGGGTTCGAAGTCTCCCGCGGCGTCTTCGACGGCGGACCTTTCGACTGGCTTCGTCCTTTCAGTCTGTTCACCGGGCTTGGTCTTTTGGTGGCATACGCGCTGCTGGGATGTACCTGGCTYATCATGAARACCGATGGCGAATTGCAACGGCGGATGACSKTTCTGGCGAAACCGGCAGCGTTGGCGCTTATCGCGACGATCACCATTGTGAGCATCTGGACGCCGCTCGCTCACCCTGACGTGGCACAGAGATGGTTCTCCCTTCCGAACCTTCTTTTTTTCGCGCCCGTACCTTTGCTGGTATTGCTCGCGACGGCCTTGCTCATTCGTTCTCTCTCCAACGGATATCACGCCGCACCATTCATGCTGGCGTTGTGCTTGCTTTTTCTGGGCTACAGCGGTCTGGCAATCAGCCTCTGGCCGAACATCGTTCCCCCTTCCATTTCAATCTGGCAAGCAGCAAGTCCGCCTCAATCGCTTGGCTTCACGCTCGTCGGCGCTCTTTTCATTATCCCCTTCATCCTGATCTACACTTCGTGGTCCTACTACGTCTTCCGCGGTAAGGTCCGGGCCGGCGAGGGCTATCATTGAAGCAACGCATGACCTCAAAGCATCGACCAGATTGGGAAAGCCGGTTGGGCTGGCTCGTGATCATCTGGGCAGCGAGCGTCGCGACACTGGGAATTGTCGCGCTGCTGTTCCGGTTGCTGATGAGCACGGCAGGACTGACGATATGAGGCGAAGAACACTTTGATGTAGCGAAATGACTTAATGTATGTGGTCGGAAACTCGCAAATTTACGCGTCCGTTTGGATCGGTTTCTGCGCCAGCATGCGATGGCTGAAAGTCTGTGGAGCGGGTTGCTTACCTTCTCACGGTACGGAGTGCTTATATTTCGAGGCATACACAGAGAAGACGACGACAAAGGGACAATATGCCTCAGAGATGGTGCTTATAGACCGTCCAGCAAAGTGATCGCGTTGGCCGAGATCGTCTTTGCGAGACGTGCTTCGCTTCGCCACCAAAGCTAATCGACCGCCGTGTCGGCTCTCGGAGGCAAACCCGACGACAATCCAGCATCGCCTCGTTCGCCACTTTTCACCCAATTCGGACATCGTGGCGGACCCGCTCACTCGATCACTTCGGTTACCGAGGCTTGGCTTGCCGGTCGGGGGGCCGAGTTCTGAAACCAGTGCGCGTGCGACGGATTGACCGAAAGATCACTCGGCTGCGCTTGTTGCGCGTTTCAGAGTCACCACAGCCGTACCCCCACGGGATGCCGGTGTAGGATTCTTATACGTGAGCTCATCGCCGTTGATCGCGATGAAACGCCTCTGATTCGTATTGTCCCACGCGGGAAAGCTGCCGCCGATAATATGTAAGGATATCGAATGTTCAGATTCATTGACTTTGTAGTCGCCAAACATCACGATTATCCCCTCCAGAACAGCTTTGCTTTGCCCGGCAGTCGGAAAGTCGCGGCGGGCAAATTTTGCTCGTCTCGGACGCATGAGATTGATTGAGAAGTGATCTGCTGCATCAAACATGAAATATCCTTTCGGATCGGAGCCAAATACTTCGGTTGTTTTCCCAGTCCTTTCATTCACGTTTAGAAATGAAATGACGCTCCAAGTGCCTACAAGCTGCTGTTTGAGCGGCTCTGCGGCTTCCGCGGATAACGTGGCGCATGTAAGCGCTGCGGCTATCGGAATTGACAATAGTGCTTTCATGGTGCTCCTCCGGTTTTCAGGAACGTTCCGTCTATGACGGGTTCTGGGCTGGCCGCCCAGGTTAGTCAGAGCCTCAAAATCATTGCATGGGGCACTCATCGGTCAGTGGGGCAATTCATCCCACAATGCTGCACCAACGGCCAGTACGGTATAGAGCAATCGGCCAAAAACGCTACGGCCCACGATCATGTCGGCGATCCCGCGGAAGTCGTCGAGCGAGAAGGCCGGGGCCTTTGGTGTAAGAGACAGCGGTCGTTGAAGCGCTCGGAATGCCGAGCGTTACTTGTGATCGCGAGAAAGCCGGCAACAAAGGTCCAGTTCTGGCCCATCAGCGAAGTGGCGACACCTTTCATTGAGGTCCGCTTGGTGGGGGGGAGCGGACTGACTTTGCTCACTCTGAGTTCTTCGCATTTTGACCCGAAGCCGACTTCCACCCACCGGCCTCAACACGTTAAGTCTGCTAGTCGGTCACCATCACCGCCGGGACCTCGGCCGTGATCGGTGACTGAAGGTGCTGCTCGCTCGGGCCTGCTCAAAGGTGAGCCCATGAGTGAGCGGGCTGAGGGGGCAACGCGACAGACCTATTAGCGCTCTGTCCTCACATACGGCCTGAACTCAGGCGCCGGCTGCAAAGCCGGAGCGGCATTCACTGAGAGTGATGCTTCACCTCGCGGGTGCCGGGACCTTGTTTGTGAATTGCCAAAGGTGCCCCAGATAAATACGTTCAACACGAGCGAAACGGCGACCAGGAGCAAAAGGTCACGGACCATGATGTCCTCCCTTTCGCTGTTTCAATTGGGAAATAAGCCCAACGTTCTAGACGGCCTAAGCCATCCACCGTTGCCGGGTAAGCGCCAGCGCCGACGCAGCAGACGCAAAAATTCGTCTCGATGATCTTCCTACTGAAATTGACATGCGGACGTCCCTCCGGCTGTCGACATGCACGCCAGCTTGAGTGCGTTTTCCAGACACTACTCTCGTACGACGTGAAGCTGGCGCGCATCTGGTCACGGAACCGCCGCGCAACACCAGGATAATCGCTAGAGCAATCATATTGCTCTCCGCTTGCCCGTGAAGCGGGCCGAGAGATCCGATTTATGTTGGCCAAGAATGTTCACCGAAAACAATCCGCGTTTGAGGATTGCCATTCCTCGTCGCGCTGCCTTCGTTGGTAAAGAACAAAAAGCATGCACAGCGTAAGCGATACCGATCAGCGAGTTAATGGTTGCGCCGAACAGCTTGCCCGCCCATTCGGTCGCGATGATGGCGACGCCGGTTGGGAAGGCGTCCATCACCGAGGGGAAGTGCTTCGGATCGATGGTCTGCAAGAGTGGCAGGGAGTCCCGATAGTTGATCCAGTTTCCGCAAGGCGAATGTCGCGGCGCCAAATGCGGATGCGAAATGGAGGTTGCTAGTACGACGACGTTTTCACGTGAAAATTGCATCGTGCAATGTTGAAAAACAAGACCTTTTCGAAGGACCGGAATATTCCCCCTGCTACATAGCGTCTCCCGGCTTTTTATTGCGTGCATCCAAGTAGACACAATTACACGCGGGATTGCCGGAGCCGCGATTGTTGGCACGATTGAAACCACCGTGCATACGTGCTATTCTTGCCGAGGTAAGATGATGATCGAAGTAGGGCTGTGTGCCTATGATGGGCCGCATCTCGATGGTGGAGCGGCCTTCATGAAGGAGCGCCTCAGGATCGGTTTTCGTCGGCGCGATATGCTTGGCATCACCGTTGGCAGTGCTGCGGCAGCGTTGGTGGACGCTGTGGTGTCGGGCCCGCCCTATGCCAAATCCGTCGATCGCCAGAATAAGCGCAAGGCGCGCTACCAGGCCAGTTCCGCGGAAGTCCAAAACTTTTACCGCGTCAACGCTTATCCGGCCAAATAACGGGAGACGCCTGTGCTGATCAAGCGGTCGCWGCGTCTCCGTGGTCGCGATGAAAAATCCGGCGTTGAGGCGGGTAAGTCGAGCGAAGGGTGTAAGCCGAGCGCAGCCTGGGATCGCCGCGCCTTTTTGGCACGATCCGGTATCACGGCAGGGGCGCTGACAGTACTCGGCAATCTTCCGCTCGGCAGCGTCCGCAAGGCGGAGGCTGGTCCGCCACCTCCGGCAGGCGCGACGGTCACGATGCGCAAGAACGTCTGCACTCACTGTTCGGTCGGCTGTTCGGTCATCGCGGAAGTCGCGAACGGAGTGTGGATCGGCCAGGAGCCCGATTACAATAGCCCGATCAATCGGGGATCGCATTGCTGCAAGGGCGCGGCAGTGCGCGACGACGTGTTGAGCCAGCGTCGGTTGCGCTACCCCGTGAAGCTCGTAAACGGCCAATGGGTCCGCATTTCATGGGACACGGCCATCGACGAGATCGGCGACAAGTTGCTGGAGATTCGTCAGAAGTCCGGACCTGACTCGGTCTACTGGCTCGGTTCGGCCAAATTCACCAACGAAGCCGCCTATCTCAATCGCAAGCTCGCGGCCTTCTGGGGAACCAACAATTCCGATCATCAGGCCCGTATCTGCCATTCCACCACCGTCACCGGGGTCGCTAACACCTGGGGCTATGGCGCGATGACTAACAGCTACAACGATATCCGCAATTCCAAGACCATTCTGATCATGGGCGGCAATCCGGCGGAAGCGCACCCGGTTTCGCTGCAGCATATTCTGGAAGGTAAGGAACTCAACCGGGCCAATATGATCGTGGTCGATCCGCGTATGACGCGCACGGCGGCGCACGCAACGGAATATGTTCGCGTGCGCCCCGGTACCCATATTGCCACCATCTACGGGATGC
>NZ_JBFRFR010000176.1:0-6373 GCF_052114925.1 Bradyrhizobium sp. 2TAF36
CTCGCGGCGCATCTCGCCCGAGCTTTGCTTCGTCGTTCCACCCTCGAAGCCAAGAGGGCGCAGGGAAGGCCGGGTGCTGACCTCGCACCCGCGGTCCGCTGCGCGAAAGGTAGCGCAAGGAAACCGCACAGCAGCATACAGGTGGTGCCAATCACTCGGCCTTCCCTGCGCAGTGGTTGGACGGCTTATGCCGTGCTCTCCCGGGAGCCGAATTCCTTCTGGCCTCCCTCGTCCTCGCGAAAGTCACCAGCACCGCGCCGGTTGACGCGACTGCCGCATCCGCAAAGGCTTGACCGTAGCGACGACGGCCAGGACCACACGTCTATACTTTGGCATTCGGTGAAACACGCCGAAACTAACCCTTTAAAATTAGGCTTTTTCAACTAGCCTGATGCGGGCTGTTTCAGCGGGCTTCACCAAAATAAGGGCCCGGCCCTAAGCCTTTCAGCGTCCGCACGACAAACTGAAAGCCCCAATGCCGAGCCCTTTGGTCTCAAGCCTTAGGAGCCGAAACCACATGGATAGTAGCATTGCCCCCTCCCCCGCCGGCAAGCGGGGCCGCAACAGCAGCGTCATTCTGACCGACCGCATGTGCGAGAAACGCGTTGCCAAACGGACCAAGCTCTACGACCGTAAGTGCCCTGGTCTGTACGTAAGCATCACCACGACCCGGGGTGGCAACCTTCTCGTTCAAGTTCACCGACCGGGAGACCGGCAAGCAACGCACCGGCTGGCTTGGCGTCTACAATGCTGAGACCTTCACGGTCGAGGACACCCGTAGCAAGGTCTACGGCCTCAGGGCCAGGGGTGGCGAGGCGCTTGCCGAGACCTTCCGCGACCAGAAAGCTGCGAAGGCGAAGCGCGGCAAGACCGTCGCCGAGATCATCGACGAGCGCATCGCGTGGATGAAGACGTTGGTCAAGAAGCCCGATGGCGAGATGCGCCCCCGGCTCGAAAGCTGGCAAAACACCGCGAGCCACCTCGACCGCCTCATCCGCCCACGCCTCGGCAAGAAGCTGGCCATGGAGGTCACCAAGCACGACATCGCCACACTCTCGAACGACATCGTCGCAGGCAAGTTCGGCAAGCCCTCGGTCAGCAACGCGCGCCATATGCGCAAGGCGGCCTCGGGCCTGTTCACCTGGGCGGCGGAGGCAGGCCGCGACTATGTGACCGCCAGCCCCTGCGTCAACCTGCCAAAACTCGATCCCGAACATCCCCGCACCCGGGTCCTCTCCGAAGACGAGATCAAGACGTTCTGGCAAGGACTGGACCGCAACGACCTTCCCTACGACCGCCGGACCCGGCTCGCACTCAAGTTCGAACTGGTCACCATGCTGCGCTCGCGGGAACTGCTCGGCGCGCATCGGGATGAGCTGTTTGACCTCGACGGCGAGCATCCGCGCTTCGACGTGCCGCTCAAGCGGGTCAAGAAGCGGCGGGTGATCCAGCAGCCGTTATCCGATCTGGCGGTCGAGATCATCAAGGAGGCGCTCGCCTCGGATGGTCAGCAGTTTGTCTTCGAGAGTCCCATGTACAAGGGCCAGCCGATCCACCGGAAAGTGATGGCCGACGCCCTGCGCGGCACCAAGCACGAGACGAACAAGGACAAAACCAAAACCGCTGGCCTCTGCGAGCTGCTCGGTCTCAAGCCGTTCACGCCCCATGACCTGCGCCGGACGGCAGCGACCCTGGCCGGCGACCTCGGCTTCGACGACGCATGGATTGCGAAGTGCCTCGACCACGCCGCGAGCAAGAAGGCCGAGCAGATCGTGCCGACGGTCACCGGCAAAGTGTACAATCACTCCAAGCGGATGAAGGAAAAGCGCGCGGTGCTGGACGGCGTCGCGGCCGAGCTGCGGCGGATCGTCGGCGGGCGGACATCGAGAAAGGACGCCAATATCGGGCTTCACGTTGCGGCCTGATCTATCGCCCCGCCTGAGCTTCGATCAGGCGGGCTTCAATCAGTAGTTCTGCGGGAGTGCGTTCAAGCAGCATTCATCACAGTCCATCTAAGTCCCGCGCCGGGAGCGGCGCGGCTGATGATGGAACCTCCATGCCTATTTCGAGGGATGACTTTGACCCCGTTGCCACAGTTGTAGACTGGCTCGACGCCTGCCGGCGTGGAGACGTCAACGCGCTGCTCGATCTGTATGATGAGCGAGCGGTGCTTGAATGCGCCTGCGAAGGCGTCAGCCTGACTGGGCGAGAAGCAATCGCTGCCTACCGGTCACCTAAGCTCGAAACGAAGCGAGTACTCTCATTTTCGCTGGACGACGTGAGCCTGACGGGCCACGGCGTTCAAATCGACTATCAAAATTACGAAGGCAAGCCGGCTCGCGTTTATTTTCGGTTCGGTGTCTCAAACAAGATCATCTACACAAGCTGCGCACCCATGGCTCGGGCGGCCGCCCGAAGCTCCGTCAACTGAGATAACGGTCCGCGCGGCCGCAGAGTTGCGGCGATTGTAGCTCTATCGAGCAGTCATCAGCCCTTCGGCAGACACTCCGCTGCTTCACTTCACCTTCGCTGCTTCATCGAGACACTTGTAACCTGAGCCGCCGCGCGCCATGCACTGGTCGAAGTGTTTTGTCTGCCGCGCTGCCGTTGGTCCAGCAGGCTGCAGCTTTCCGTTCTTATCGACGCATTCGTACAGCAAGCCGGGTGTGCGCAGCGAGCAGGGCATGCACGACTGCTGGGCTTGCACCGCGCCCACTCCGACCAGCAGCAGCATCATCACAAAACAGCTTTGCTATCACATCAAAGGGGGCCGAATCGATTCGCACGGAGTCAAGACGCTGTGAATAGGTCGAATAACTGCGGGGTGTTTCCCCCGGACTCCGCGTGGCGCGCGAATCTCTTGTAGGGTGAGTAGGTCAGGCGAACTTGATTCGTCTGATGTCCGAGGCAGCTGGCGGCCGACCGGCGTGCGATGAAACGGTTCACGTCATGGCCGCCCGGCTGACGATGCGGTCGGATGCCCTTCCTTTGGATCAGACGGTTGCCCCGCGTTGCCCTCTCCGAGCACGCTGTCGAGCGATCGGACGGCGCGTTCATAAACGGGCCTCGTTGAGGTCGGCTTCGCGGCCAGGCAGCAGGGTTAAGGGAGCGATCACAGCGATACCAAGCTCCGTCCATGCAGACCAAGCCGGTAGACCCAAAGCAGAACACGACTGGTACCCGATCGTCGCGGTGCGCCGACGAAGCAGTGACGATGTCCATCGTGCTCATGTCCGAGACGTCGACTGTCCCGAATCCTGCACGGCTCAAAAGGCGAAGGCGTGCCGTCGGCGAGGATTGATCTAGATCAAGCGTCGCCGGGTTTCACGATTCAGATTCGGCGCAAATGGCTGGAGGGCATGCGCCATGGATACCGTCAGGTGGATGATCTCCACCGCTCCGGAAATCTTCCTGCTGCTTTCCATCGCCATCGGCACGGTGCTGGGCCGAGCCAAGATTCGTGGTTTCTCAATCGGAACGACAGCCTGCATACTGGTGGTGGCCGTTCTTATCGGTCAGCTCGGAACCTTTACATTCCCGTCGCTGCTGCGCGTGCTTCTGTTCAGCCTGTTCGTGTTCACGATCGGCTACCGGTCCGGCCCCGAATTCTTCGCCTCCTTGAGCATCCGCACCCTGGCGCAGGTCGCCATGGCGCTCGTGCTCGGCGGCACGGGTCTCATCCTCGTTTTGATATTTGCATTCGCGTTCAAGCTCGATCCGGGCACGGCCTCGGGACTTGCCGCCGGTGGGCTGACGCAATCTTCCATCATCGGCACGGCGTCCGGAGCGCTCGCGCAAGTCGGCTTGTCCGGTGATGCTTTGAAGCAGCAAGAAGCAAACATCGCAGCTGGATACGCCGTCACCTATGTCCTCGGCTATATTCTCACGCTCCTTTACGTGCCGTTTGTCGCACCGAAACTGATGCGGATCGATTTGAAGGCGGAGGCGGCGAAGCTGGAGGCGGAGCTTGCCGGCGGCAACCCGCCACAGAGTGAAAATCTGCACTATCGCAAATTCCAGGCGCGCGCCTACCGGGTATCGGCCGCCGCGGGACGCACGGTCAAGGACGTCGAAGAGGAAATCGGCAGCCGCACTGTCGTCGAGCGAATCGTGCGGCAGGGAGCCGATATCGAGCCGCGCCTCGACAGCATCCTCGAACCCGGCGACGACATCGTCGTCGCCGGGCGAACCGCTGCCCTCGTCGCGGCAAAGCCGATCATCGGCAAGGAAATCGATGCCGACGAAATCCTGAAGGCAATTCCGGGCAATGTGATCGACGTCCTCGTCGACAGCCGCCATCTCCATGGCCGATCGATCAAGGAGATCGCTGAACGCGTCGGCAACGACGCACGCGGCGTCTATCTCCGCACGCTGACCCGGATGGGCCGCGAGGTCCCGTTGGGCCCGGACACCCGCGTCTATGTCGGGGACGTCATGACGCTCGTCGGCAGCACTCGCAACATCGAGCGTGCCGCCACGAAGGTCGGGCAGATCCTGCGCTCCGGCGACCGCGCCGACATCGCCTTTCTCGCAACCGGCATCGCCGCGGGCCTCCTCGCGGGTCTCGTCAGCCTCAGGGTCGGCGGCATCCCGCTGACCTTGGGCAGCGGCGGCGGCGCGCTGATCGCTGGCCTCGTCTGCGGCTGGATGCGGTCGCGCCGGCCGACCATCGGAGCGTTACCACGCGCGGCACAGCAGACACTGAGCGATCTCGGGCTCGGTGGCTTCATCGCAGCCATCGGGCTCGGCAACGGAGCCGCGGCCTGGGCTGCGATACAGGCGCACGGGGCGTTGCTGGTGGGCATGGGCCTGGTCGTCACGCTGGTGCCGCTGATCGTCGCGACACTGTTTGCGCGCTATGTGTTGCACATGAATCCGGTCATCACCTGCGGGGCGCTGGCCGGCGCCATGACCGTCGATGCTGCGGTGACCGGAGCCTGCGAAGTCGCCGAGAGTCAGACCCCAGTACTCGGCGTCGCAGTGCCCTACGCCATCGGCAACGTCGTCCTGACTGTGCTCGGCCCGATCATCGTGGCGCTCACTTATACCGGCTGACGGAGGCGACGATGCGTACGCAGTTGGCCGCAATCTTCCGACCGCTCTTGACGGCTTTGGTTCTCCTTGCCGCCTTCGGCTTGCCGGCCCTCGCCGAAGACAATGTCCGTCTCCAGCGATCATCACCTTTGCAGCAGGTCGCGGCGGTCGCGTCGACGGCAAGCCCAACAACAACTGCGCGCCGGACAGACTGGTCGAAGCGACCGCGGATTTCGGCCCTACCTCGCGGGTGCCATGCTGTGGTTCTATATCGAGACGTTCTTTGGCCCGGCGTTGTTGAAGCGCATGCATGAGGCTTTCACTGCGGCCGGCGGCAGGGCCGATATCATCTGATGCCGCCCTTCGGCAATGAGGGGCATTTCTTCGTCGGCTCGACCGACACAATTCCGATGTGGTCACCGCTCGTCGAAAAATCCCTCAACGCGCATAAATAGTTACGGAGGGTGGCGCCTGGAGACGCAACCATGATCAACGCCCCTTCAACGCCATGGCCCGGGCACGCTCGCACCTTCCTGTTGATTTTGTTCGCAGCGGCCATTGCCGGACCAGCTTCGGTCCAGAACGCCGCGGCGCAAAAGCAGGCCTCTGAGGCGAAGCCCGCCGAGATCGCCCCTCGCGGGCAGCGCGGAGCCAAAGACATCACCTTCGGAGACTGGCAGAAGCTCTATGTTGATCACTGTTGATCACGCTGATGACGGTGCCGAGGAACTGGACTGCCATCGCGTGCTCCCATGGCGGACTCGGCCATGCTCCTGGTTTCGTCGGTCAGCGATTGTTATCCGGCGAAGGGGATGATGAGACGCCTTGATGCAGATCAAGAGAGCGCGGCGGCCCATAGCCAACATCTCCCCGCTGCGGAGCGCGTTCGGTACGGATCCAGGCAACCGTCAGCTCCCAAGCCACCGACAGAATGATCGGTCCGATGAAGAGGCCGATGATGCCGTGGACGAGGGTTCCCCCGATCACCCCGATCAGGATGACGAGCGCGGGTGTGGTCAGGCCTCGCCCCATGACGAGCGGCTTTAGGATGTTGTCGAGCACAGATACGATCGCGAGAAACACCGTCAGCAGAAGCGCGATCGGGAATTCCTTGTCAGTCCAGATCCAGATAATGACCGGCAGGATGACGATCGTTCCGCCGATCTGCACGATCGACAGCAATAGCACCACGAACGCCAGTAGTCCCGCGCTGGCGATACCGGCCAGCTTGAACCCAATGCCGGCGAGCAAGGATTGGACGATCGCGACGCCGATCACACCCTGCGCGACCGCACGGATGGTGGTACCCGCGAGGTCCAGAAAGTGCTCGCTCTGGTCG
>NZ_JBFRFR010000177.1:0-6297 GCF_052114925.1 Bradyrhizobium sp. 2TAF36
ATTACGTACGGATTACGTACGGTGACCAGAGTAGGCCGATCCACGTCGTAGCCAGAACCTTGGACGGAACGTTCGATCTGACGGTGTCCAACGAAGGCCCGCCAATCTCCGAAAAGGCGCTGGCAAACCTCTTCAAGCCATACACGCGAGGCGACCGGCCCAGTCAGCAGGGTCTGGGACTTGGTCTCTACATTGCTTCGCAAATCGCCCAGGCCCATGGAGGCAAATTGAGTGCGATATCGACCGGACGCGAAACGACCTTCTCTTTCGAGATGCCGATCTAGGCGGGCCGGGAGCAGGATCGTCTGGAGCCAGGTTATTGCTTTACGCTGGCCGGGAAAATGAGCGACTGATCGTCGATCTCCTGATCCGCGAGCTGATGGACGCCCGCCATGGCGTGCAGCTCGACCAAGGACGGCATGGCCGCGGCGGACAGCTCTATCGAGCGAGGTTGCGTCCTGAAGATCAGAGCAGAAGCGGCGATCAGAGCTGCAACAACGAAACAGGCGATCAGCGACCGGCGCATATGGCGTCTCCCACGTCTATGTGGAGAACAGAAAGCTTAACAAACAATAATGACCGCTAAACGCGGGCGCTCGACTCAGCGAACGCCGTTGTGGCGGACTCCTGCACGAAATGATCAAGGATGCCGGCGGCACCAAGTGCGACGACGGCGGCGAACAGACAGGCAATTATGAAAACGCGCATTCTGTTGATCCCTACCCCTGCAACCTAGCACGCTTCCAAACGGATTTGTGCAGCGGCCGTACAAAACGCTGTGTTCAACCTGGAAGTGCGAAGGCCTCCGCCTCGATATCGATGAACGTCCGTCCGAGCGCGCCGACCGCCGCATAGAAGTCCGCCGAACTGGCCCGCTCGAGATCAACGAAAAAGCGCCTCATCCAGCGTGAAACATGCTGATCAAAGAAAATGCGCTCGGCATCCGCTGGCGCTGGAATGCTCCCGCCGGCGAAGCCTGCCATGATCTCACAGAGAAATCCCGCGTGATCTTCGGGCTCCGTACGTTCCGGAGCCGCTTCGAGGCCGAGACCCTCGAGAGTTTCCCGCAACCGCGCGAGTGGACGGCCATACAGGGTATCGGACAGGTAGTGTGACGCATAAGGCAGCAGCGCCCGCTTGCCCAACCCTGCAAAGAGGGCGAAGAACTCGCTCGATGCGGCCTGCTCATTGGTCCGGCGCGCTGCATCCGCCAGCGCCATGTGCGCCTTGCCCATCGCACTCGCATCGCCGTGCAATGCAGAGATCCGGCGCAGCAGCTGCGCGTCCGGGCTGCGCGTCAGCAACGTCGCCAACAGGGCATATTCCTGCGCCCGGGCGAGGTCGAATTCATCGACGATACGCACTGAAGCGATTGTTGAAGTTGGATCCATCATTGTTCGATCGCGCAAGACATATCATCCTGCCGGTTGCTAGCGGGGCAATGCGCTGCCATGACGTCGTGCTCGCCGGGAGGGAAGCTCTTCGGCGGGAGGACTGACGGACTGCATGCTCTCACTCCGGTCCTGGTCAGGTCGTGCCGTGGCATCATCGGGCAGCGATTGAGCTGCCAATATCGTCGGTTCGAGAATGGGCTGTTCGGCATCAAGCTTTCCTTGCGGAATGAGCTCGGTTGGCGGCGGCACGTCCGCAAGCGCGTCACCCACCTGCTCGAGCCCCTTTGACATCCGCGCGACAAGATCGGCGACGTTGTCCGCCGGATCGAGCGGGCCAAATCCGGGAATTGCGTTGGGATCGTTGAAATCCCACTGATTCTCCGCGATCCCGATGAAGTCGCGGATCGCAGGGTCGGTTGCCCAGGCACGGCGCAATGCCAGGCGCCTCAGTTCGGCCGGAACGCCCGTCTGCAGGAACGCCGCAATGTCGGTGTGAGCGCTGATAGATTCGATCGACGGTAAACTGGCGAGATCGAAAGGCTGGTCGTTCCCGTCATTCGCTACGGACGGCTCGGCAGCCTGCTCTTTGTCGACCGGAGCAAGTTCAGCGTTTTGGCTTTTCGAGGCTTGCTTGAGCCGCGCCCAGCGAACGAAGACGTTAGTCTCTGACATCGATCTCTCTCATGCCGCTGCTAACGATTGCGCTGCCGTTTGACGAATGGTCGTTCGACATGATGCTCGGCGACGAACCGGCCGACGATCTCGGAGATGCCTGGTGGCATCGGCACGGCTTCGACCAGATTGCTGCCTGCATCGGTAAACGCCTCGCCCTCCGCCGGATCGGCCGTGACCGCGAGCAGCTCGTAGGGCGGCTCGGAGCCGGTCGGACGCAAATTGACCCACAGCGTGGGCGAGCCTGACGTGAGATTATCGCGATAGTTGGTGGTTTCGGTCCGGTGCAGCTCGATCACGGCATCACCGGCATAGAACAACGTGACCTCGCCTTCGCCACCAATCGGAGTCCACGGCTTCGCGGACGGCTCTCCCGCGAACACCGAGACGGGCCGCCACAGAAAATCGGCCCACGCACTCTTCGCCTTGCGCCGTTCGATTGCGACACCGACAGCGATGCGTGCAAGACTTGTCGAGACCAATGTACCCTCTCGCGATCGAGACGTGGTTCCTGCTTCCGAAGCCAATCCAGCGAAGCCGCGCGCTCGCGCCCGGCGAGAGCGATAATCGTGCGCTCGTGATACGGGCGTCGTCTTTTCCGATACGCGGAGTATATACTTCGGGGGTGAACGGGCCAGTAGGTGGCCGCTCTATTTTGGGAGCCGCGAGATATTGTGACCGTCATATCTGACACCGGCAGGCGCCTCCTGATCTGCTCGTGCGAAGGGACGATGCCGCTCGATGCAGACGCAATTCGCCGCGGCTGCCGCGGTGAAGTGACGGCAGCGACGCAGCTCTGCGGCGCCGAACTCGGCCGATTCAAGGCTGTCGCCGCCGAAGATGGTCCGCTCACGGTGGCCTGCACGCAGCAGGCAGCACTGTTTTCGCAGGTTGCTTCCGAAAATAATCGTGCGAATTCGATACAGTTTGCCAACATCCGCGAGACCGCCGGATGGTCTGGCGATGCCGACCGCGCCGGACCGAAGATGGTCGCGCTGCTGGCCGCCGCGGCCGAAGTCGCCGCACCCGCGCCGACGGTCCAGCTGGAAAGCGGCGGAGTCATCCTGATCTACGGCCGCGACGAGGCCGCGATCGAGGCTGGCGACTTGCTGAAGGAGCATCTCGACGTCACCGTGCTGATTGCGCCGCCAGCCGCGATCGCACCGCCACGTAACGCCGACTATCCGATTGCCAAGGGCCGGATAACGGGCGTCAAAGGACACCTGGGCGCGTTCGATGTGGTGGTCGACGATTTCGCCGAAGCCGCACCGTCCTCGCGTCGAGCCCTGACGTTTGGCGCGTCGCGCAACAACGCCCGTTCGACCTGCGATATCGTCCTCGACTTGACCGGCGGGCCTGCGCTGGTTCCTGCCGACTTGCGCGATGGCTATCTGCGTGCGGATCCCGGCAGTCCCGCAGCTATCCTCCAGGCCGTGCTGAAAGCGCGCGACCTCGTCGGGACCTTCGAGAAGCCGCGCTACATCACCTTCGACGCCGGGCTTTGCGCACATTCGCGCTCGAAGCGGACCGGCTGCACCCGCTGTCTCGATTTCTGTCCGGCCGGCGCGATCACACCTGCCGGCAACCATGTGGCGATCGACGCCAACATCTGCGCGGGCTGCGGCCAATGCGCGACGGCCTGTCCCACGGGCGCCGCATCCTATGCGCTGCCGGCGGAAGACGCGCTGGTCAGAAAGCTGCGTGCCATGCTGCTCGCATACCGTCAGGCGGGCGGCGAGCGGGCCGTTGTCCTCGTCCATGACGAAGGCCACGGCGCGCCGCTGATCGACGCGCTGTCGCGGTTCGGCGACGGCTTGCCCGCAAACGTGCTGCCGTTCGCGGTCAACGAGGTCACGCAAATCGGGTTGGAAAGCATCATCGCGGCTTTTGCCTATGGCGTGTCGGCGGTGCGCTTCCTGCTGCGGGCCAAGCCGCGCCATGACGTCTCCGGATTGACGCGGACGATCGCGCTCGCCGATCCGATCCTTGCCGGACTCGGCTTCGGCCCGGCCCGGCTTTCCGTCATAGCGACCGACGATCCGGACCATTTGATCGAGGCGCTCCGCACCGCGCCGGCCGACGCGCCCGCTCCGCGCCCTGCGAGCTTCCGCGCCGTGGGCGGCAAGCGCGACGTGCTGCGCTTTGCGCTGGCCGAACTGCACCGCGCGGCGCCTGCACCCGTCGATGTCATTCCGTTGCCCGAAGGCGCGCCGTTCGGGACCGTCGAGATCGATGCTGCCGGCTGCACACTTTGCCTGTCCTGCGTGTCGGTCTGTCCGACGAGTGCCCTGCGCGACGACCCCGAGCGCCCGGCATTGCGTTTTGTCGAAGACTCCTGCGTTCAGTGCGGCCTGTGCCGGACGACGTGCCCGGAAAACGTCATCACACTGGTTCCGCAGATTGATTTCCGTGCCAGTCGGGCGCCAGCCCGCCTTCTCAAGGAAGAGGAGCCGTTTTGCTGTATCCGCTGCGGCAAGCCATTCGGCGTCAAGAGCAGCATCGAGCGTGTGGTCGCGAAGCTCGAAGGCCAGCACTGGATGTATTCGGGCTCGGCGCAGCGGCTCGACGCCATCAAGATGTGCGGCGACTGCCGCGTCGGCTTCGTCGCCGAACAAGGTTTTGAATCTTATGGCGCAACCGGCCCGACCGTCCGCACCACCGACGATTACCTGCGTGACCGGGACGGGAAGCGAGACCCGGACGGCCGCTCCGGCTGAATTGCCCGGTTCAGGTTGGTCCGAGCGCCATCGCGCTATTCAGCCGGCGTGGCCGAGGGTTGCCGGCCTTCCGCTTCGAGCTTTTCGGCGAGCCAGCGGTCGTGATGCTCTCTCGCCCAATTGATATCGACCTCGCCCGTACCCATGGCTTCGAACGCGCCTTCCATGCCGAGCGTGCCGATATAGATGTGTCCCAGGATCAGCGCGATGAAAAGGATCGCGATGACGGCGTGGGCGACCTGGGCGATCTGCATGTCGGCAATGTTAGTGCCGTAGAAGGGAAACAGCAGCACGAATCCCGATGCGGAGACCAGGAGGCCGGCCGCGACCGACAGCCAATAGACCAATTTCTCACCGAGATTGAAGCGGCCTGCAGGCGCATGTTTCGACTTGATGAAGCCACCCCCCTGCTTGACCCAGTCAATATCGACTCGCTTGAACAGATTGTCCCGGAAGAAGAGCACCGTGATCAAAACGAGGCCCGCCACGAAGGCGAAGCTCGTGAAATTGTGCACGTACTTGGCGACCTGGGAGATGTCGGAGAACAGATCCGGGCCGACCAGCGGCCGCAGCAGGACCTTGCCGAAGGTGATGTTCAGGCCGGTCAATCCGAGCAGCACGAACGAAACCGCTGTCAGCCAATGCGCGAACCGCTCGAAAGCCTTGAAGCGGACAATCGTCTGGCCGGAGCGCCCCGCTTCGATGCGAAGCCGGCCCATGATCAGATAAGCAAGCGCGAGCACGGCAAGCATGCCGACGATCACCACCGCCCCACCCCAGTGCAGCAGGACCTCGTGGAAATAATCCCAGGTCCGTCCCGCCGGCTGCATCAGCACGCTGGCTTTGACATCTGGAATGTCGATCCGGCCCTGGATGCGCGGCGCCTGCTCGAGAAGCGTCTTCTGATTGGCCACACTGGCGGTCGGATTGGGCGCCCCGTCGGGACCGAGCTTCTGGGCGAGCACCGGGGCTGTCGTGAGACCGAACAGCATCAACAACAGCGCTACGAAGCGAATGCGTGCGAAAGCCGTCATGACGGATACCCAATCTTCGTCCCTAATCGTCGCGGTAAGCGCAGGTCCCTTATGACTTGACGTCCTCGTGATAGGCGGTTGTCCAGCCCCAGGCTCCGGAGCCGTAGCCGCGCTTCTCGACGCGCTCCTCGTAGATCTGGGCGATGATGTCGCCATCGCCTGCGAGCAGCGACTTGGTCGAGCACATCTCGGCGCACATCGGCAGCTTGCCTTCGCCGAAGCGGTTCGAGCCGTATTTCGCATATTCTTCCGCGCTGCCCGGCGCCYCCGGTCCGCCGCCGCCCGCGCAATAGGTGCACTTGTCCATCTTGCCGCGCGAGCCGAAGTTCCCGACCTGGGGATATTGCGGCGCTCCGAACGGGCAGGCGTAGAAGCAATAGCCGCAGCCGATGCACAAATCCTTGTCGTGCAGGACGATGCCGTCTTCGGTCGGATAGATGCACTTGACCGGACACACCGACGCGCAAGGCGCATCGGTAC
>NZ_JBFRFR010000178.1:0-6232 GCF_052114925.1 Bradyrhizobium sp. 2TAF36
GCCGCGGACCGGTCCGCATGGTCCAGGGCGATATACGGGACCGCAAGCTGATGGCATCGCTCGTACAGGCGGCCGATATCGTCTTCCACCAGGCGGCCTTGCGCATCACCCATTGCGCCGCCGAGCCGCGCCTTGCCAAGGAAGTTATGGTCGACGCCACCTTCGACCTGCTCGAATTGTGCGTCAAACACAACATCGAGAAGGTCATCGCCGCCTCCTCGGCATCCGTCTACGGCATGGCGGAGGCGTTTCCGACCACCGAGCGGCAAAACCCCTACGACAACCGCACCCTTTATGGAGCCGCCAAGGCCTTCAATGAAGGGCTGCTCCGCTCCTTCAACGACATGCATGGGCTCGACTATGTCGCGTTCCGATACTTTAACGTCTACGGCGAGCGGATGGATATCCACGGCCGCTACACCGAAGTGTTGATCCGCTGGATGGAGCGGCTCGAAGCGGGGCTGCCGCCGATCATATTCGGTGACGGCCAGCAGACCATGGATTTCGTCCACGTTCGCGACGTCGCGCGCGCCAATATTCTCGGAGCCCGGTCTCGGGTCACAGATGACGTCTTCAATATCGCCAGTGGAACCGAAACCAGCCTGGTGCAGCTCGCGAATGCGCTTGCTTCGGTGATGGGCCATCGCAACCTGACGCCTGAGTTCGCGCCGGAGCGCTCGATTAATCCCGTGCCGCGCCGGCTGGCATCGACGGAAAAGGCCGAGCAAAAGCTCGGTTTCCGAGCCTCCGTTCCGCTCGAACAGGGCCTCGCCGATCTTGTGAAATGGTGGCGCGCCGAATACGCGTCGACCTCTGCCGCCCGCCAGCAAGATGCGGTCGTCTCGTGATCCCGATTGCGCTGCCACTCCTCGCCGACGAAGAGGCCGAAGCTGCCCGGGAGGCCGTGCTTTCCGGTTGGGTTTCGCAAGGCCCCCAAGTCGCAGCTTTCGAACGCGACTTTGCGACGCTGGTCGGCGCGCCCCATGCGTGCGCCGTTTCCAACTGCACGACCGCCTTGCACCTTGCTCTGGTCGCACTCGATATAGGACCCGGCGACGAGGTCATCACGGTCAGCCATTCCTTTATCGCGACCGCCAATTGCGTCAGATATTGCGGAGCCACCCCTGTCTTCGTCGACATCGACCCGGACACCTACAACATCGATCCAGAGCGCGTGGCCGAGGCGATCACGACCAGCACCCGCGCGATCATCGCCGTGCACCAAATGGGGATGCCCTGCGACCTCGCAGCGCTCGTTGCGATCGCCGATCGCCACGGCCTTGCCTTGATCGAAGACGCCGCCTGCGCAGCCGGCAGTCAGATCCAGGTAAACGGCAGCTGGGATCGAATTGGTAAGCCCTATGGCCGGATTGCATGCTTCTCCTTCCACCCCCGCAAGGTGATCACGACCGGCGAAGGCGGGATGCTCACCACCTCGGATCCCGAGCTCGACCGCAAATTCAGGCTCCTGCGCCAGCACGGCATGAGCGTCCCGGACACGGTGCGGCACGGGTCCCCCCAGGTCATCTTCGAAGATTATCTTGCCGTTGGCTTCAACTACCGGATGACTGACATCCAGGCCGCGGTCGGACGCAAGCAGCTCACCAGGCTGCCAGACATCGTAGCCCGCCGGCGGACCCTCGCCGCGCGCTATTCGGAATTGCTCGGCAACGTCGAGGGCCTGAGCCTGCCGTTCGAGCCGGAATGGGCCCGCTCCAACTGGCAAAGCTATTGTGTACGCCTGCCGAGCAACGTGGACCAACGGACGGTGATGCAGAAATTGCTCGATCGAGGCATCGCCACCCGCCGTGGCATTATGTGTTCGCACCGGGAGCCGCCCTACTCGAACGCCAAGCAACGCCATGAGCTGCATCAGTCCGAACTCGCGCAAGATCGCGCAATCCTGTTACCGATCTACGCACAAATGAAGGACGAAGACCTCGAGCTGGTGGCCAGCACGCTCCGCGCCGAGGTCAGCCAATGACAAAGGAGACGTCCTTCAGCGTTGTCATCCCCTGCTATAATTATGCGCATTATCTCAAGGGGTGCGTTGAGAGCGTTCTTTCCCAAGGCGTCAAGGTACAGGTGATCATCATCGATGATTGCTCGACCGATGAAACTCCCGCGGTGGGCACCTCGCTGGCGAACGATGCCAGGGTGACATTCATTCGCCACGGGATCAATCAGGGCCACATCAAGACCTACAACGAGGGACTGGCCCTCGCGACCGGAGACTACACCGCTCTGATATCGGCCGACGATCTCCTCACGCCTGGCGCACTAAAGCGGGCCCAAGCAGTTCTTGATGACCACCCGGAAGTCGGCATGGTCTATGGACATGCGCCATACTTCCAATCGAACGACAAGCTGCCGCAGGCCCGTACCGGCAAGCCGCGGGTCGATATCTGGGATGGCCGGGACTGGATTGCTCAGCGCTGCAAGTCCGCGACGTCGTGCATCTCGTCCCCCGAGGTCATCGTCCGCACGTCGCTCCAGCGGCAGCTCGGGGGCTATCGCGAGGATCTTCCTCATGCCGGCGACCTGGAGATGTGGCTGCGATTTGCAGCGCACTCATCGATCGCCTATTTGGCCGAAGTGGACCAAGCATACTATCGCAGGCACGTTGCCAGCATGCAGTCAACCCAGTTCAACTCCAAGATCGCAGATCTCAGGCAGAGGCGAGCCGCATTCGAAGCCGTCTTTCAAGTGCACGGACATAAGATCAGCGACATGGAAGAACTGCGGCAGATGGCGCTGCGGGCTCTGGCCAAGGAAGCCCTCTGGCTCGCCTGCTGGTCCTACGATCGTCGTCGCGTTCATCATATTTGCGTCGATGATCTGCAGGCCTTCGCCGAGGAGACTTATCCGAGTGCCCATGCTCTCGGTGAATATTGGGGCTTACAATGGCGCCGGCGTCTGGGGACGCGGTGGCCGCCGATTCTGCAACCAATCATGCCAAGCGGCTATATTCATTGGGTGAAACACAAGATGCTCTGGCGACGTCATCGCCTGCGCGGCGTATAGAGGTCGTCGTCCACTTCAGGTCTGATATCGACTTGCATCAACACTCGGATGAGGCGAGAACCGGGCTCGGCGCGTGATGGAGTCCGGCAAGATCGAAAATGAGGATCAAGGACAACGGCGCCCGGCTGACCAGGTCCGCTATCCTGACATGATCGATCAGAAGCGCGCGTAACGCCGTCGTTCGCCATCACCTGCCATTCGCGCCATGTGCTGGCGCTACGCGATGTCGGGAGCCGCGGCCGGCCCCCGACGCATGATCGGCCGGCAGGCAGATCACCCTACTTCTTCCTGAACAACCGGGGAACCTGCCAGACAATTGGTGGAACGAAGGGCTTCATCACATCAAGCACACTACGTCGACGGACTTCGTTGGGACGCATTTTGAATATCGTCGTATGCTCGTCCGACTTCTCCTCCTCGGGACGGCCATTCGTATAGTAATACAACGCAATCGACCGGCGATACTTTCCCTTTGGACTTGTCAGCGGATCAGGATGGCCGTGATAAGCCGTGTCGGTCGTTGTAAAGACGACGATGCGGTTGGCGATGGGGAAATACGCCTTCTCCTTTGACTTAACGTCCTTGTCCCAAAGCTCGAGGGCCCCGCCCCACTCCTCTTGCCAGTCGTAATTAAGGTACACTAACAGATTGAGCCGGCGATCGAGTCTGAGCTCTCGATGCGTATTGAAATCCGCATGGATGCCGAGACGCCCTCCTCGCGGGATCATGTGCAGGCCACCTCCCGACAGATATGGATCGGGTATCAGGCCCTGGATACCCGTAAGCTTCTCCAGAAACCCAACGAAGACGCGCGAATTCAACGCATTGACGAATTGCTGAATGTAAGGGGGAAAGTCCTCCAACCGATTCAGACCAAGCTTTTGCTCTTCGTAAGCTCCAGCATCGAGGAACTTCCGATCCCAAGATGCATCAAATTCGCCGGGATAGTTCGCAACCACAGTCCTGATAATATTCTCGTCAAAAAAACCATCGATCCCAATATGTGGGAAAGGTTGATTGTCGCGATATTGCTGGGCCCACTGCTCGCTGTGCTCCGCCATCTTCTTCATGGGAAGAAGCGATTTGACACCGAGAGGCTCCGTGTCGACGGACACCACGCGCTGGGCAAGACTGACCATGACCTTCTCCGACAACTGATCTTAACAGCTTCAATTAAACTCCGTTATTATCAATTATCAAGGTTTAATTTCTATTATTATTCCATAAATCATTAATCAGCCTCGACAGCGAGACATTTGAGCGGCATACTGAATTTTATCAATATTTTCCATGTGCATAGCCTTACATCACCGCGCCAAACGATTTTGACGAGCTATTTAGAAATCACGAATTTTGAAATAGAGGAATTTTGCCGCAATGCGTCAAAACCAGGAAACCAACGTCTCACAAGCGATCCATTCGGGCAAAATTGGCAGTCACGACTGCACCGGACGTCAAGCTCCCCTATGCGAGACCCGCGTCGAACATTGCGAACTCGCAAGGACCATTCTCTGGCGCCAGCTTGAGAGGCCTGGGATCCAAGAGCAATCAACCGAATAGCAACTTGTGCATTCAGCGTACATTGGGCTGGATATGGTCTCGGAAACTTCGCGCTAGGGTTTGGTCATTGGTCTCCAGATGGCAGGCACAGCAGGATTTGCAGTAAGACATCAACGCTCAGTACTGTCAGGAGCAGGGGGCGCCCTTGCACCACGCAACTTCCCTTTGCAGACAAGCCGACCAGCCTGGATCCGACCACCTTGGGCTGTGGTCGCTTTCCTGGTCGGATTGGCCGTCCCATGGATCATTCCTCTGGGACCGATGAACTTGTCAGCTTATCGACTCGTTCTCCTGGCAACCCTGCTGCCCTGTCTCTTGAGTTGGGTACGCGGCGCGCTAGGCTTCAGACTTCCGGATCTTGCGCTTCTTTTTTACTCTGTTTGGACTGCAGCTTCCCTGTTTGCTGCACATGATGGCTCTTCTGCCACTCAAACGTCTGGCATCTTTTTTATAGAAACGATGGGAGCCTACCTCCTCGCGCGCCGCTATGTTCGCGATGCCGCTGACTTCAGAGGAATGGTCTTAACAATAGCGATCGTTGTTTTGGCCCTGTCACCGTTTGCTGTCTACGAATGGATCACAGGAAACAAGCCGCTCTTATCGACGTTGAGCGTCGTTTTTCCGACCGTCGAAGTTACGATGATGGTTCCCCGGTGGGGCTTTTGGCGGGTTCAGGGACCGTTTAGTCATTCGATCGAATTTGGCCTTTTTTGCACCAGCACCGTAGCCTTGACCCACCTCGCTTGGGGGCATGGCAGCAACTTTGCTTCACGATGGCTCCTGACCGTGATGGTGGCGGCCACCGCCTTCTTGTCGATGTCGTCGGCGCCGATCTCATGTCTCGTATTCCAAGTCGTGCTGATGGCATATGCCGGGCTTCTTCGGCGCAATAGCAGCAAGTGGATGATACTCTGGAGTATCGTCGCCGTAGGCGTCTTGGCTGCCCAGTTTGGCTCCAATCAAGGAGCGGCCAAGTTCTTCATCTCGCACTTCACGTTCGATCCTCAGACCGGGTGGTACCGTGTCGCGATCTGGGATTACGGAAGTGCCTCGGTGCTTAATCATCCATTGCTTGGAATAGGTCTGGCAGATTGGGAGCGGCCTAGGTGGATGGCATCTGACAGTGTGGACAACTTCTGGCTATTGACCGCCATGAGGCACGGGATTCCCGCCCTCGTCCTGCTGCTGGGATCCTGTATTTACACGATGGTTGCGGTCACTAACGCTAAGAGCGCAGACAGAACGGTCGAGATTTGCCGTGTGGCATACTTGATTTCCCTCATCACATTCTTGTTCGTGGGCATCACTATTCACTTTTCGCACGGAATTTATGCGTGGTTCATGTTCGTCCTGGGAAGTGGTGCATGGTTGATGGACACCAAAGAACCTCGATCGGCAATGACGACTGATGGCAATCTGCTGYCGCGCAGGAAGACCGGCCAGCAGCCCCAGAGGTGGAATTGATCGGTAGATGGCGAAGCGCATCATCAACGCCCCGACTTACGTCCGTAAACAATCTGTAACGGCATCCGAGGGGGTTCGACCGGTGACGACGCAAGACGTTGCGGAGGCTGCGCTTCATGCTTACGACGACGGAGCGCTGCGCGGTGCCTTCGATTTACTTCAGATGGACGCGTGTCGTTGGATC
>NZ_JBFRFR010000179.1:0-6176 GCF_052114925.1 Bradyrhizobium sp. 2TAF36
TGAAGTCGTCGGCGCCCATCTTGAGGCCGAACAGGTTCGTCGATCTCTTCGTCCTTGGAGGTCAGGAAGATCACCGGCAGGTCGGATTTCTGCCGCAGCCGGCGCAGCGTTTCCATGCCGTCCATGCGCGGCATCTTGATGTCGAGGATGGCAAGATCGGGCTGGGTGGTGCGGAAGCCGTCGAGCGCGGAGGCGCCGTCGGTGTAAGTCATGATGCGATAGCCTTCGGCCTCCAGCGCGATCGAGACGGATGTGAGAATGTTGCGGTCGTCGTCGACCAAAGCGATTGTGGGCATGAGCCTCTGCTTTCTGCTTTCCGTTTGGGTCGTGGCTTGAAACGGCGAGCAATTCACTGATGCGCCGCATACACGGGTGCCGAATTCGGCGGTCGAACCTTGTCACCGAGCAATGCAAGCTGGGCTGAAGTGTGACCAAGTTCCACGAAGCGCAGCAGATTCGCCGCGTTTCGACCCTTAACCTGACCCCCGTTTACCCGAAAAAAGACCTCCCTTGCAACCACCTGACCCGAGAAAGCCGATGCACCCGACCCTTGATTTCGACCCCGGAAAGCTCGCCAAATCGCTGCTCAGGCGCTCGCGCCAGGGCGCGCTGGCAACGCTGATGGCCGGCAGCGGCGATCCCTATTGCTCCCTCGTCAATCTGGCGAGCCACCCCGACGGCTCGCCGATCCTGCTGATCTCGGGCCTGGCCGTGCACACCAGGAACATCCTGGCGGATCACCGGGTCTCCCTGATGCTGGACGAGCGCGCGGCCGGCGATCCGCTGGAGGGCGCCCGAATCATGCTGTCCGGTCGGGCGGAACAGGCCGATGCCGACAAGGATCTACTCCAGCGGCGGTATCTCAATGCCCATCCATCGGCCGAAGCCTTTGTTTCGTTTAAGGATTTCTCCTTCTTCAGAATTCGGCCCACGGGAACCCATCTGGTCGCCGGCTTCGGCCGCATCGTCGATCTCAAGCCCAAGCAGTTCCTGACGGACCTAACAGGTGCCGAGGATCTGCTGGCGGCAGAGGAGGGGGCGGTCGCGCACATGAATGCCGACCACCGCGACGCCATGGGCCTCTATGCAACAAAACTCCTCGGCGCGGCGGAGGGCGACTGGCGCTGCACCGGCTGCGACCCCGAAGGCCTCGACATGCAGGATGGCCAGACTGCGCTAAGGCTGGACTTCCCGGAGCGGGTGACTGACGGCACGGCGCTGCGCAAGATGCTGGTCCGCCTCGCTGGCGAAGCGCGCGCGAAGGTGGACTAGCGCGCAACAAATTGAACGCCGCCCCCCATCGCTGCGACCCAAGACCGTAATGGTTCGAAGTCGGCAGCGAGAGGGTTCATGACACGCCGTCGTTTGACGCTGGTTGCGGGTTTGGCGCTCGCGATCACCGCATCGCTTGCCACGCCCAGCTTTGCCCAGAAGGGTCTCGCCGCGGAGAGCGCGCGGATCAACGCACTCCGAAGTGCAGGTAAATATTCGGAGGCGCTGCCGCTGGCGCAGGCCATGGTGGCGTCTCTCGAGAAGACCACCAACAATCGTGATCTCGCGGGCGCGCTCAACAACCTCGCGCAGATCTACGCCGACCAGGGTCACGACGACCAGGCCGAGCCGCTCTACAAGCGCGCCATTGCACTGATGGAGAAGGGGACCGGTCTCGACAGTGTCGAGATCGCACCGGTGCTGAACAACCTCGCCGCGCTCTATCAGAGGCAGAGCCGCTTTGCAGAGGCCGAGCCGCTGTTCAAGCGTGCGCTCGCCGTGCGCGAGAAGGCGCTGTCGCGCGAGCATCCCGACGTCGGTCAGTCCCTCAACAATCTCGCCACATACTATGTCAAGCAGCAGCGTCAGGCCGAAGCCGAGCCGTTGTTTCAGCGCGCGCTCGCGATCTACCAGAAGGCCGGTGGCCCCGAGCATCCGGCGGTCGCGACGCTCCTGAACAATCTCGGCCAGCTCGATCGCGACCTCAACCGCGATGCGGATGCCGAGGCGCCGATCCGGCGCTCGCTCGCGATCCGCGAAAAGGTGCTGGGACCGGACCATCCCGACGTCGCGCGCTCGCTGAACAATCTCGCCGGTCTCTACGAGCACCAGCAGCGCTATGCCGATGCGAAGCCGCTCTATCGCCGTGCGCTGTCGATCCGCGAACGTGCGCTCGGTCCCGATCATCCGGACGTTACGACCTCGACCAGCAATCTCRCCTATTTCCTCTACGTCTCCGGGCGGAATGCCGATGCGCTGCCGCTCGCGGAAAAGACGCTTGCGACCAATCGCGCGCAACTGCGCGTCGTGCTGCCGGTTCTGTTCGCCGCGCGGCAGCAATATCTGCTGCCTGACGACAGGGCGCTGGACGAGGCGCTCGCCGCGATCCAGCGCGGCACGCAATCCTCCGCCGCGTCCGCCGTGAACAAGCTGGCCGTGCGCCTTGCTGCCGGCAGCGACCGGCTGGCCGAGCTCGTGCGCCGGGACCAGGATCTTGCGGCCGAGTCCGAGGCGCTCGACAAGGCGATCATCGCCGCGGTGTCGAAGCAACCGGCCCAGCGCGACGTCGCGGCCGAGCAGCGCAGCCGGGTGCGGATCGCGACGATAGCGAACGAGCGCACGGGCTTGCAGAAGACGCTCGCGGTCGAGTTTCCCGATTATGCGTCGCTCTCCAACCCCCTGCCGCTGGCGGTCAAGGATATCCAGCCCTTGCTGTCGCCCGACGAGGCGATGGTGCTCTACTCCGTCGTCGACAAGCAGAGCTATGTCGTCGCGATCACGCGCGAAGGCGTCGACTGGAAGGAGATTCCGCTCGGCGCGGACGCGCTGACGCAGAAGGTGACTGCCTTCCGCAAGGGGCTCGATGTCGGCAAGGCGCGTGATGCCTCCGGCAAATCAGGGTTGTTCGACCTCGGGCTCGCCAACGAGCTTTATGTCGCGCTTCTCGGCCCGGTCGAAGGGCTGACGAAGGACAAGCGCAACCTGCTGGTGGTGCCGTCGGCCGCGCTGACGGCGTTGCCGTTTCATCTGCTCGTCACGGAGACGCCGCAAGCTGCGATCCCGGACACGCTCGAAGGCTATCGCAGCGCCGCCTGGCTGTTGCGGCGTCAGGCGGTGTCGGTGCTGCCCTCGGTGGTCAGCCTGAAATCGCTGCGTGCCGTCGCGCGCCGGGAGCAGGGCGTGAAGCCGATGACCGGCTTTGGCGATCCCGTGTTCAATCCCGCGCTGGAAGGGCCGGCCGATCGTCGCGCGGCAAGCGGCAAGGTCGCTGCACGCAACATTGCAACAATTGCCTATAGCGATTTTTGGCGCGGTGCCGGCGTCGATCGCGCGCGGCTTGCGCAGGCGCTGCCGCAACTGCCGGATACCGCGGACGAGTTGAACGCGGTAGCAAAGGATGTCGGCGCGGCCGAGGCCGACATCCATCTCGGCCGCGATGCCAGCGAAACGACGCTGAAGCGTGCAGCGCTTGCTCAATACAGCATCATCTACTTTGCCACCCACGGTCTCGTGGCCGGCGATATCAAGGGATTGGGCGAGCCCTCGCTTGCACTCTCCATTCCCGATCGGCCGACGGAGCTGGATGACGGCTTGCTCACGGCAAGTGAAGTCGCTCAGCTCAAGCTTAACGCGGATTGGGTTGTGCTGTCGGCCTGCAACACCATCGCCGGCGACAAGCCCGGCGCCGAGGCCCTGTCGGGGCTGGCGCGCTCGTTCTTCTACGCGGGTGCACGTGCGCTGCTGGTCTCGCATTGGGCCGTGGATTCGGAAGCTGCCACCCGCTTGACCACGTCGACTTTCGAACTGCTCAAGAACGAACCAAAAATCGGCCGTGCCGAAGCCTTGCGCCGCGCGATGTTAACGTACGTCGATGACACCTCGTCACCGCGCAACGCCTATCCCGCGATGTGGGGGCCGTTCGCGCTCATCGGCGAAGGCGAGGTACGATAGGACGGTCCTGCGATTGTGCGTCGCAATAACCACAGGAAACGCGGAATTGCGCATTTGGTTGCGCGATCATTCGTATTTTTTTGATACGCTCGCTCAGAGCTGACATGCGCGGCATTTGGCGCGGTCCTTGAATAAACCAAATCCTGCGAGATCGGCTTGGCAACGCCAGCGTTCACCATTATTACGTCGTTCAACCGAGGCCGGACGGCCTATAATTCACGGTGACTGCGATGGCGCCAAAGCTTGATCGCGCTGAGTGTCGCGGGTTCTAGGAGGATTTTTCGTGCAAGAGACGGGCGTGCGCAACGGTGCCTTCGGTGCCGACAAATTCGGCTTAAAGAATCTCAAACGGGTTCACTGGAACCTCGGCGCGCCGCAACTCTATCAATACTCACTTTCTGCGGGCGAGGCGGTGCTGTCGGCAGACGGTTCGCTTTGCGCCGACACCGGTGAGTTCACCGGCCGCAGCCCGAAGGACAAGTTCACGGTGCGTGACGCCACCACCGACAAGAAGATGTGGTGGGCCGGCAACCAGTCGATCACCGCCGAGCAGTTCGAGACGCTCTACCAGGACTTCCTCAAGCACGCTGAAGGCAAGAGCCTGTTCGCGCAGGACCTCTATGGCGGCGCCGATCCGGCCTACCGGATCAAGACCCGCGTGTTCACCGAGCTCGCCTGGCACTCGCTGTTCATCCGTACGCTGTTGATCCGCCCCGAGGCGGTCGAGCTGCCGAGCTTCACGCCGGAGCTCACCATCATCGACATGCCAAGCTTCCGCGCCGATCCGAAACGCCACGGCTGCAAGTCGGAGAATGTCGTCGCGATCGATTTCGCCCGCAAGATCGTCCTGATCGGCGGGTCTTATTATGCCGGCGAGATGAAGAAGTCGGTCTTCACCACGCTGAACTACTACCTGCCCGAGCGCGGCGTGATGCCGATGCACTGCTCGGCCAATGTCGGCGCCAATGGCGACACCGCGATCTTCTTCGGGCTATCAGGCACCGGCAAGACCACGCTGTCGGCCGATCCGAACCGCACGCTGATCGGCGACGACGAGCACGGCTGGGGCCCGAACGGCGTGTTCAACTTCGAAGGCGGCTGCTATGCCAAGTGCATCAAGCTGTCGCAGGAGGCCGAGCCTCAGATCTACGCCGCCTCGACCCGCTTCGGCGCGGTGCTCGAAAACTGCGTGCTCGACGAAGACACCCGCGTTGTCGATTTCGACGACGGCTCCAAGACCGAGAACACGCGCTCGGCCTATCCGCTCGACTTCATCCCGAACGCTTCGCGCACCGGCCGCGCGCCGCAGCCGAAGAACGTGGTGATGCTGGCCGCCGACGCCTTCGGCGTGCTGCCGCCGATCGCAAAGCTTTCGCCGGCGCAGGCGATGTATCACTTCCTCTCCGGCTACACCGCCAAGGTTGCCGGTACCGAGCGCGGTCTCGGCAACGAGCCGCAGCCGGAATTCTCCACCTGCTTCGGTTCGCCCTTCCTGCCGCTCGACCCCAGCGTCTATGGCAACATGCTGCGCGACCTCATCGCCCAGCACAATGTCGATTGCTGGCTGGTCAACACCGGCTGGACCGGCGGCAAGTATGGCACAGGCTCGCGCATGCCGATCAAGGTGACGCGCGCGCTGCTCACCGCCGCGCTCGACGGCTCGCTTCGCAACGTCGAATTCCGCACCGACAAATATTTCGGCTTCGCGGTCCCGACCGCGCTGCCGGGCGTGCCGGCCGAGATCCTCAATCCGGTCAACACCTGGAAGGACAAGGACGAGTTCGACAAGACCGCCCGCGCGCTGGTCGGCATGTTCCAGAAGAACTTTGCCAAGTTCGAAGCCCAGGTCGACGCCGAAGTGCGCGCAGCCGCGCCGGACGTGAAGCTCGCGGCGGAGTAATCGCTCGCTCTGTCTTCAAGGCAAAAGGGCGGCCGCGAGGCCGCCCTTTTTGTTTCTTCCTCCTCCCCTTGTGGGAGAAGGTGGCATAGGCGGCCCACGGCCGCCGTTCTTAAGAACGCCGAAGCAAAGCTTCGGCTATGGCGCCGGATGAGGGGTTCTATCCGCGCCTCAAGTGAAAGTTAGACTCGCGGAGAGAGACCCCTTGTAAGTCGAAGCGCCGCAGGTCTGCTATTGTAGACGTTGCGGTGACGGACGGGAGCCCGCAAACCCCCAGGTCGTTGCAGGCCGTGGGTGAGAGAGGTGCCCCGTCCGTTAGTCCATTGAACCCGAACAG
>NZ_JBFRFR010000180.1:0-6065 GCF_052114925.1 Bradyrhizobium sp. 2TAF36
ATATAGATATAGATCTTTGCGCTCAGCCTCTGCTCAATTGTGTTTTCTGCACCTAGCCAACATACGCAGCTCCTTCTATCATCTACCTCGTGCCGCTCCAGAGCTTGCAGCACACCGTCAATGGGTTCACCGTGACAACTAAAATTCAACGAGCTTTTAAGTGCCGCCCAGCGGTGCTTAAATATGCCAACGCAATCACGGTCGAAGCGAAACGGCTGAACGATAAAGCGGGCGGCAGAGACCGATTTGTGCGAGAGGCTGATTGATACCTCTAGAGGGCAGCCATCGGCCGATATACCGCTTAAGAAGGGGTACTGCTGGCCGGACTCCCACTCGCGCAGTTCGGGGGCGACAGCCAAGAACGCCGCGCTCAAAACCCCGCGAGAATTTGGGAGCGCTGCAGCTTCAAATCTTTCGATATGATTTGACGCTCTATTCGAGTTGGGAGACATCTCTCAGGTCGCACGTTACTGCACTGAACTCTCGCCCTTAAGTCGCAATTTAACGTCGGGAAACAGAAAATCGCTATCGGGACGTTTCCGAGCTGGATTATCCTCTATGGCCTTTTCCATAATCTCAGCAACCTCAGCTTCGGTAAGCTGAGAAACCTTCGCCTTGTCGTGACCAGCCTTCAAGAGCGCCTCGGCTATCAAGCATTGATAGTTCGTTTTGTACAACGTTGGATCATCTGGCAGGGGGCAAGGTCTGCAACCACGTCCTAGAAAATGGCAACGATTGCATGGAATTTGGTTTTCATACACTCGTTCAAGCTCATCTTTCACCTGCCTCTTGAACGAACTAAATACGAA
This sequence comes from Bradyrhizobium sp. 2TAF36, assembly GCF_052114925.1. Taxonomy (NCBI): domain Bacteria; kingdom Pseudomonadati; phylum Pseudomonadota; class Alphaproteobacteria; order Hyphomicrobiales; family Nitrobacteraceae; genus Bradyrhizobium; species Bradyrhizobium sp. 2TAF36. The sequence goes on from NZ_JBFRFR010000180.1 coordinate 810, forward strand.
AGTATCCCACGCTGATCCAACCTCGTCCAAAATCGACGGCATATTCCCCTCATCGTAAAGGCCGTAGCTCTGGGCAAGTTGGCAGGGAGTTATCGTGCCATCGTAGTTCACTTGGCTGTTTTCGTCGATTGCAGGGCATTGATTCGTTTGAAGTGGCGTCGAGCGGTCGCCGGTAAACTCGCGATAAAACTGAATTACCTTGAGGCGAATAGGCGCAGTCACCTCTATGTGCGGAAACTGGCTCATGGCAGAAAGCAGCATCAAACTTGCCTTGAAGTGCTGGATCGGTGTTATGCCAAGAGTGGACGCATTTGTGATTGCATCACCGATTTTCGCAAGATGATTTACAACCACGGCGTCGGCAGACAGCCGGTGCGCTAGAGCAATTATTTCCCCGGCCCGTAAGACCCAATGGGCAGTCAGAACCGATTGTATTTGCAGTTTCGGACGCCGCCCTCTGTAAGCGGGCCGCAATTCAACAAGCTTTCTAATGAAGGAGGTCGTTTTCTCAAATGTGCCGCGTCCTCTGATCGTATCATGTGAAGCGGCGTCTGGACCATCAAGGCTGACCGTAATGCCAATCGGATTGATCTCGATAAGTGATTCCAAGAATCGAGTGTCCTGCCTAATGCCATTCGTGTTGAAAGAGACATCGAGCCCGCAACCACGAGCATGTTGCATTATCTGAATGAAATCCCGGCGAATAGTCGGCTCGCCACCGAGAAAATGCACTTGACGGATACCGCCCCGCGCTGCGTTTTCAAGTCCCCTGAAAATCTCCTCTGTCGTGAGGTCAACTTTCGTGTCGTCGCGCAGCATGTCTCCTACGCAACAGTGAGAACACGACAGATTGCATTTCGAAACGATGTCCCAGCGCAACAGCAAAGGCGATTGGCTATTGTGGTCGTCGCTTTGAATCAGCACAACCAACTCCCTTTCGTCCACGAGCGGTCGCAGCGCCGACTTGGCATATCGGCGCGTCGAGCCTCACGACGAAAATGTGTTAATCTTGATCGAGACTAACAGGCGATCCCGCCGCAACCTAAGCCCCAGGAGTCGGGCACAACGTCCCCCTTTGCTCGGATAGTCACGATCATCTGGTCGATTGCTTGAATCATACCGACGGTTTCGTCATCGGCCCCAAGCTTCTTAAGCGCCTCGCGCCGCGCCTCTGCATTGGTTCTTAAAACCTCGGCGGCAACTGAGATTGCCTTTGCACGCACTTCGGCACGAGTGTTCGTTTCATCCGAGCTATCGGTCTTTGGATTAATCGCCGCGTGTTCTGCCATATGAACTCTCCATGGGACAAATCGCTTTCGGGTCAGGCCCCAGCAGATGCACGCCTGCCCGTAACCACCTCAGGTTACATACACCTTAGAGAGGAATGCAAGAGGCCCGCAACCAGACTGAGACAATAATTCGGGGCCTTCGGCAACGCAGCATGCTGTCCGAGTGGTGGCGGGCGCTACTCCGAAAGTGGATTGGCGGCCTGTCCGGGTCAGGGGATTGCAGTACCGAAGCAATCTGCTCACCGCGCTCGTTGTTTGGTAGAAGACTAGCTTCCACATTGTAGGAGGCAACAATGGAAGAGATCACCTCTGAAGATGAGATCGCCGAGCTTGAGCCAGAGAAAGTCATCGTCAGTGTCTTCATTCTCTCAGGCTATGATCGTTCTGCGATAAATTGGCTGAAGGATACGTGGGAGCAAATTCACGAAGACACAGGGTCGAATTGGGTTCTTGTGGCACCGGTCAAAACCCGGGAAGTTGGGAGTGCCCGTGAAATTGACATACGCCTGTCAGACCGCATCAGAAAGATGTACGGCATTGCTCCGGCAAAAACGCCGTGTTTGGTATTCGACAACTTTATCGATGAAGAGCATCAAAACGTATTGAGCCTTACAGGTGACGACGGACTGCTCAAAAGCATGATGCTTAGTATGAAGCGCCGTATTGACGAAGAACTAGAGGCACTGGGTGATATCCCCCGCACGGATCGCTGGCGGCAGGATGTTACTCGGAAGCTCTTTGATGCAGGTAAATGGACGCGTGACGAAAGGGCTCTGTTAATGGCAACAAAAAAAGCATTTAGTGTTGTGCCAACAGCGGCCAAATTCTTAGTTGGCAAATATTTTTAGCTTAGTCCGTCCTTTTCTCAGATTGCTCCTCTTCCGAGAGACACTGCGTTCGTGACAGCCCAACGGCAACTGTCTCCGAGTGCAGAAATCGATGGATGATCACCGTTCCGGCTCGGGAGCGTAAGCAATCTTCTTCAGCGCCTTGTTCGCATCACCGCGACCTTGATAAGTGCCGAGCAACTCGCCCTTATCGTCAATCTCTTGAACGCGATACAGCGTCCAGCGCTGGTCTTTGCCCTGTGCGATACGGAACGCTCGGCCGTTGCGGCGACAATAGAACGCTTCGGACTTCTCGATTTGCGTCCACCCACAATCCGCACCCGAGTGAAACCGCTGTTCCAGCTTGACCCGCTCCTCCTCTCTCCAGCGCCGATAGCTTTGCTCCTGCTCGTGTCTAAGCCTTTCTTCCTCGCGCTCGATGTGCTCCTGCAGCGCTCCGATGATTGCGCGCATCTCGGTGCCGTGTACCTTTTCTGTCTGATACACCGCAACACAGCCGTCCTTGAGTTTGTCCTTGGGATAATTGGTATGTGGTTCTTCCCAAATAGCACGCAGACGCTGCTCAACGTCGGTTTTCGTCAGCGGCGGGCCGGGTAACGTATTCAGAAACGCTTGGAGGTCCTCGATGGGTATCCAGCATGGAGCCGCAGCTTGTGCGACCTCTTCCCGTTGGCCCTCCCACTTCTTCCACACGGAGCTTGCGCCATCTAGTGCTTTCACAATCTCGCGCGAGACCTTTTGAACGCTGTGTGGATCACGCAGGTGCCTTAAGGAAGGGCTTTTTACGTAATCAAACAGGATAGAGGCGACGGCGTACTGACGATCAGCACTCATGCGGAATCTCCGGTCATTTTCGTTGCAACAGCAACGCAAGTTGCGCGGTGCGACACACGTAACTCTCGGCAGGCTAACTCGATCACTTTTCACCACACTTGGTCGAGGGCGCGCTTCTGCTAATTCAGGCAGACAAATCGGCTGCATACGATAAGCTTTTCGTAGAAACCTTGCCGAAGTTCAAAGGTGCTAAATTTCCGGTTGCATATCAATCAAAGCGTTCTAGAATCTGTTGATATTCATTCTGAGTGACATGGCAGGCAAGCAAGCCAAGACACTTTCGGCCGATCATATCGACGATCTCCTCTTTTTCGCCGAGCGCTCTCGCCATCCGTTACGCAACCGCTTGATCGTTCTGCTCTCGGTTAAGGCCGGTCTTCGTGCTGCAGAGATAGCCAAACTGACCTGGGATATGGTGCTCGACCCGAGCGGCGAAGTCGGCAGCACTATCGAGCTTCAAGACAAGATCGCGAAGAAGCGTGGCGGGAGATCCATTCCGCTGCACGCCGACCTGCGAGAGGCGCTCTCCGCAGTAAGGCAGTTAGGCGTAAGCCAAGGTCCCGTCATCCGATCACAGCAAGGCGGCGCAATGACGCCGCTGAGCATCGTTGTCTGGTTTCACCGCGCGTTCAAGACGCTGGATTTGAAAGGCTGCTCGTCGCATTCGGGCCGCAGAACGTTTATCACCCGCGCCGCTCGACTGGTGCACAAGGCTGGTGGTTCCTTGCGGGATGTTCAATTGCTCGCTGGACATCGCTCTATCCAGACCACGCAAGGCTACATCGATGGCGACACGGACGCACAGAGGGCTTTGATATCGCTGATCTAGGACCCCGTGCGCGTAACCTAGGACCGCCCCGAAAGGTGGCGGCGAAGCCGACTGCCCCCTTTACGGAGTTTCTCGAAGCACACGATCACGCCGATGCTTTCATTCGCGCCGTCTGCACGTACGCTGGAACACTGTCGTTGCTGGATGAGATCGACGACGAGATTCGTCAGGCGGGCCTCGATCAAGCTGTCGCGTCGCGCGATACGCCGCCCATTTTTGATTGGCTCCTGACGGCATTCAGCTTTCAGGGCGTCTCGGATCAAGCGGCCCGGAGCTACATGGAAAAGCATGGGAGCGCGTCTTGGAGCAAATTGGAGGCGAGCGTCCAAGCTTGCCCCTCCTGCCCAAAGCTCCAAACTTACTGGCACTATGAGAGCTGCCGGTACGACAAGGGCAGCTTCACCTGCGCCGAGCCCGACCACATCGATGCCTGTCCAGTACCTCGGGCACGCCTCCGCAACGGGAGGCTGAATCAGCCAGCGGCCTCATTCTTCCTCTTCGTCAGAGACATCGCTGGTGGTGATCTCGTCGGATGGATCGATACCCAATTGGAGGCCGCCAGAGAATCCACGAACGCCGATCTGGAAACTGCGAGGCAGGAAGCCTTAATTGGTCCTCTCCGAGGCATCTTTGGCGTCGCCGACAAGGTTCTGACCAATGCCCTCTCTTGGCTTATGATAGGCGCGCGCGACCAACGACCCATCTGGTTCGAAACCGGAAAGGCCATGGTGGTTGTGGACCGGCTTGTCCATAATCACCTATTTCGGACGGGCATAATGGAGGCTTGCGGGATTCCCCATCGCTACGGCCCGGGGTGCTACGCCCAAGGCGGCTGTGCCGAGATCATCCGAGGTGCCGCAGAGCGAATTGATGCCCGCAGCTTCAATCCGAATTTTCCAAAACTCTTCCCACGCTTCATTCAGCATGCCCTCTGGTCCTTGTGTGCAGCGGACCATTTAGACGTGTGCAATGCCAATCGAATAGACGACCAAAAACCTTGCCAACTTGGCTACTGCCAACTGTTTCGAATCTGCAGTCGAAAACCGCTAAAAGCGACGTAAATTCAGATAGTTATCGTATTTATCAATGCTTGTTCTTGGCCAATAATTAGCCTATACTGTATATGCAAGGTTGATTCACGACTTTGCGCATTTTAGACTTGGAGATACTTCCGGGAATACTTTCGCCCAACCTTCGGGTCTGAGATGGCCGTTCCACTCGCGAATTAAGGGAGCCCTTGGCTCCCTTTCGCATTTCTAGGAGCTGCTCAATGGGCAAGAAAACTGGGAAGACCGAACCGGCAAAGGCTGATCCGTAAGCGCTGTTCAGCGGCCACCTACCGGATGACGGGGTGATCTGCGAGTCTGCGGTTTGTTCGGACCGTTAGGCTTAGAATGGACACAGTGCATAGTGCTATCGCGGAGCCGGTGCGGCGGCTTGAGGTCTTCACCGGAGC
>NZ_JBFRFR010000181.1:0-6349 GCF_052114925.1 Bradyrhizobium sp. 2TAF36
CGGCCGGAACGTGCCGCTCGAGCGAAAACTCATAGAACAATGCGGCCTGCCCAACTCGCTGATGTCCCATCATGATTCAGCCCTCTTGCAACGACTGAATCAGCGAATGTCAGCTCACGCAACCGAAGACTTTTTCAACAAAATCGGCCTGTAGCCGCCATCAAATGACGGCCGGTTCAAGTCTGCATTGGGGGCAGAAGCGACGTTGGTTTTCTCGATAAAAGGTGAGATCTCGTTAGCGCGTGACGCACACCTGCATATGGCCGGGGCCGGTCGTTTAATGGGTCGGGATTTGCGAAGTTTGGCGGCCGCAACGTCAAGGATGGTCCCGCAACACTTCGCACGGCTTACCCGACCCTCGAAATCGTGGTGCCAGTAATTCATTGGAACCGAAACGATGTAAGCTTGTTTCAGTAGACTGTGTCCCACCCAAACTGGGGCTGGGATAGGATTCTTATGGACAGCTCGAACCGCTTCGAAGCCGCAAAATCGAGCGACGGTCGCTACCGGCTGCTCGTTGAGGCAATTACTGATTACGCGATTTACATGTTGGATCGCGAGGGGCGCGTGACCAGTTGGAATCCCGGCGCCAAGCGATTTAAAGGTTATGAGGCGGATGAGATCATCGGTCAGCATTTTTCGACATTTTACACCGATGCTGAGCGTTCGCAGAACGTCCCGGCTTTGGCGCTGGCCGAAGCCGAGCGCACTGGTCGGTTCGAGCGTGAAGGCTGGCGCGTGCGCAAGGACAGTACGCAGTTCTGGGCTCATGTCATTATAGACGCGATCCGCTCTCCTGAGGGGGAGCTTGTCGGCTTCGCTAAAATTACTCGCGACTTAACTGAGCGAAGGGCCGCAGAGGCTAAACTGCGCGAAGGCGAAGCACAGTTCCGGCTGCTGGTCCAAAGCGTTACCGACTACGCCATTTTCATGCTGGATGTTAAAGGCTACGTGGCGAGCTGGAATGCTGGCGCACAGCATATCAAAGGCTATGCTCCCGAAGAGATTATTGGCAGGCACTTCTCCGAGTTCTACACGGAAGCTGACCGGGCCGCCGGACTTCCCCTTGTCGGATTGGACACCGCAACCCGAAACGGGCGTTGGGAACATGAAGGTCAACGGGTTCGAAAGGACGGCACTGCGTTCTGGGCGCACGTCGTGATCGACGCCATCCGGGATGACTCCGGCAAGCTTCTCGGATTCGCCAAGGTTACACGGGATATCACTGAACGTCGTGAGGCGGAAGCAGCGCTCCATGCAGCTCAGGCGACAATGATCCGTTCGCAGAAGCTGGAGGCTATCGGTCAACTTACCGGCGGCGTCGCACACGACTTCAACAACCTGCTGCAGGTTATCAGTGGAAACCTGCAGCTGTTGAGCAAAGATATCGCGGGCAATGCCCGGGCAGAGATGCGGGTCCAAAGCGCCCTCGGCGGTGTTGCCCGCGGCTCGAAACTCGCCTCTCAATTGCTTGCCTTCGCGAGGCGACAGCCGCTGGAGCCAAGAGTTGTAAACGCCGGCCGGCTGCTGAGAGGCATGGATGAGATGCTTCGTCGCGCCTTGGGCGGGGAGATCGAAGTCGAGACGGTAGTCGCCGGTGGTCTGTGGAACAGCCTCATCGACCCCGATCAACTAGAAAATGCGATTTTGAACCTCGCGATCAACGCTCGTGACGCGATGAACGGTGAAGGGCGGCTGACGATCGAAGCGAGCAATGCCTTCCTGGACGATGAATATGTTCGCCAGCACGAGGACTTGTCTGCGGGGCAATACGTGATGATCGCAGTAACCGACACGGGCGCCGGCATTCCTCCTGACATCCTGGAACGGGTCTATGAGCCATTCTTCACAACCAAGGCGGAGGACAAGGGCACGGGTTTGGGCCTTGCCATGGTTTACGGCTTCCTCAAACAGTCCGGCGGGCACGTCAAAATCTACAGCGAACTAGGTGCCGGAACTACTGTGAAGCTGTATTTCCCGCGAGAAGTGGCCAGCGAAGACACTCTCGTGGGAGCTCCGACCGGTGAGGTTCAAGGCGGAGAGGAAACCATCCTCGTGGTTGAGGATGACGATGAGGTTCGCGAAGTGGCGGTCTCGATGCTCACCGAGCTAGGCTATCGCGTCGTCAAGGCGCGAGATGCCGCGAGCGCACTCGTTGTTGTCGACAGCGGCATTCCAATAGACCTTATCTTCACCGACGTCATGATGCCTGGAACGTTGCGGAGCCCGGACCTAGCGCGGAAAGCCAAGGAACGATTGCCCAACCTCGCCGTACTTTTCACATCCGGCTATACTCAAAACGCCATCGTGCACGGCGGGCGGCTTGATCCCGGGGTAGAGCTCTTAGCCAAGCCTTACACGCGCGAGGCACTTGCGCGGAAAATCAGACACGTGCTGGCTAATCAAGCTCAAAGGCGCGTTGCTCAGGGATCGCAACACTCGGCCAACGAAAAGAATTTTGAGGATGCGACAGTGTTACTCGTTGAAGACGATGATCTCATCCGCTTCACGACGGCAGAGATGCTAAGCGACATCGGATGTAAAGTAAAAGAGGCCAGCACGGCAAAAGAGGCGCTGAAGATTTTGGATGAGCACCCTGTAGACATCTTACTTACGGATGTCGGCCTTCCTGGCATTTCCGGGCTCGAGCTCGCAAGGGAAGTCTGTGCGCGCCGCCCCCAGTTATGCCTAGTTCTCGCGACAGGCGACGGCGGATTGAGATCTGAAGCGGAGCGATTGGACGCAATCCTTGTCGTGAAGCCTTACACTCCGAAGTCACTTCGCCAAGGTTTAGAACAAGCGATTAATAAGCGTCGCTCATTGGGGCGTCACCGGTAATGGCGACGGCGATGGCCAAGTTTAAACCGGCGCTCGACCTGCACGCCGGAGGCGGTGCGAGACCGCAGCGGAGCCCGCATCGCTTTCCATTCGGCGACCTGCCGCTGCAGTTCGCGCGCGACATCCGGCTCGATGGCGTCAGGCTTGTCTTGCGACATTTCGGTGATCTGCATCGTCTTTCCTGTTCAGGCGGCGGCGCGGTCGGCCGACTTCAAACGCATAGGCTTGCCGCCGGGCGGGTTGCGAGGACCACTGTCCAACGCACAAAGCGCTTCCAAGATCTCGTCAATCGTTACAGGGGCTTTCAAACCTTCGGGCGCTCGCAGCGAAGGGCATGACGCGATGGCAGAAGCGTCGGAGGCCCACGATGCCAGAATGGCCTTCTTCTCGGAGAGAGTGAGGGCGGGGTGCGAGACCACGTCCCGTGGATGTTCAAATACCGTACCAGGATGCAGGACGGTGTTGAGATCGATGACGTTGTTGTCGAGCGCGGTCGTCGGCCGCATGGCAACCTCCATATCGAGACGAGTTAGTGCGGAACCGCGCGGGACAAGCCCGCGCGGCGGTGATCGTACTCAGTTGGTCAGGCCGCCTTCGCTTCGATCTGGGCGACGTTGTTGAGTCCAACGCCGTTGATCGCGATGCGGCGCGGCTTCTTCGCCTCCGGGATTTCCCGCTGCAAGTCGATGACGAGCAGGCCGTTCTCGAAGCTGGCGCCCCTGACCTCCACGTGATCGGCAAGAGTGAATTGGCGCTTGAAGTTGCGGGCAGAGATACCGCGATGCAGAAAAGTCCGCTCTTCCTTGTCGCTCTTGCGGCTTTCGAGCGTCAGTACATTCTGCTCGACCGTAAGATCGACCTCGTCCGGCTTGAAACCAGCGAGCGCGACGGAGATCTGGAAGCGATTCTCGTCGAGGCGTTCGATGTTGTAGGGGGGATAGCTTTCCTCACCCACTCGCTGGGCGGCTTCGGCGAGGTCGAAAAGGCGGTCGAAGCCGATGGCCGACCGGAACAGGGGCGAAAAATCTACAGTGCGCATAGCCAGATCCTCCATGGAGCAAAATGGTTGAGCGGCACCGGACACGACCGGTGCCCGTCTCAAGTGGCGGGACCCTGACGGCATCCCGATCGCCCACCGGCGACGCCGAAGAAATTGCGAATCTCGAAAAAAGTTTCAAGAGGCCGATGCAAAAATTTCGACCAGGATTCGGGACGGTTAACCGGGTGTTGCCGGCCTATTCCCGGGCGCGGTGCAGGGCGTCACTGAGCTTCTCCCTTTCATCCTCCCATCGCGCGTCTTCGCCCCCGACCCGCTTCTCCAGGTCGCGCCGCTCGACGTCGAGCGCCTCGGATCGTTCTTCATGCTCCCGCTGCGCGGCGTCCAGCGCCGCCTGTGCTTTTGCGATCGCCTTCTCGCGCTTAGCCCGGTCCTTCTCCCGCGCCGTCTCTTCCTTGCGACGCTTGGCATCCCTGCGCCTCTGCTGGCGCTCAAACGCCAAAGCAGCCTCGCGCGGATCCTCCACGCTGGTCTTCGTGACCGCCCGCCGCTTTGGTTCCGGACGGCGCCTTTTCTTCGGACCGCCGTCTTCGCCGTCCGGGTCGGGCAGGTCGGCGTGCGCGGCGAAGCGTCCGCTCGATCCGGCCGGCCGCTTCAACACCACGCCCGGCTTCGCCATGRCTGCCGCGACGACGTCCGGATCATCGGTCTTCCTTGGCGAAGCCTTGGTGGAAGAGATTGCTGCCTGCGCCCCACGCTTCCAGCGCGGCCTTCATGGACGGCGCCGCGATCGCGAGATCGTAGAACCCGAGCGATGTCTGGTAGGTCTTCAGCTTGCGCGCCATGGGCGTCTACTTTGCGAGGAGCGAACCCGCGAAGCAGGCCAGCAATGTTGCCGGCCCGGGGCGGACTTCAGCGCAACCGGCCTGCCGCAGCGCTGTTTCGGTAAATCCGCCGCAAAGCACTCCGATCGTCCGGATGCCGACCTTGYCCGCCGCCTCGGCATCGTAGGGGGTGTCGCCGATCGCGACGGCATCACCGCCTCCGATCCCGAGCTTGCCGAGAGCGACCTCGAAGATGTCGGGGGCCGGCTTCGATTCCTTCACGTCGTCCGAACTGGTCGTGACATCGACCAGCTCGGCGATGTCGGCGATATCGAGGTATTTTTCGAGCTCATCCTTCTTGGCGGAGGACGCGACGGCGATGCGGAGCCCGGCATCGTGCACGCGCCGCAGCAGGTCCGGGACCGCGGAGAAGGGACGCACAAGCGGCAGGTATTCGCTCTTGAAGCGCTTGCCGCGCCATTCCTCCATCTCGCTACCGTGGTCGCGCTGCGCCTCGGCCGTGAGGAAATGCGGAATCAGCTTATCGCCGCCCTTGCCGATCTGGCTTCTCGCCTGCTCGAAGCTGACGTCGTGACCGAACTTCACCATGGCTTCGTGCCAGGCGAGAGCGTGGAGATCGACGGAGTCGAGAAGGGTCCCGTCCACGTCGAAGATGGCGGCTCTGGGCATTCAGGATCCTCCCGGGCGGGACCGCCCTGTCTTCGCGTACCAGTCGGCGTAGATCGTATTCTTCGCCATGTGGCGGTTGAGGTCGAGCGAACCATCGCCCCGCCAGACGGGGCCCCGCTCGCCGAGCGCTCTCTTGGCATCGTCCACGGCACGATGAGCCGCCGCTTCGGCCTTCAAATCTTCCTGCGCCTTGGCATCCCGTACCGCGCGCCTGGCCGTCATCAGCCGCTTCGTCAGCTTCGACCGCTCATCCTCGTCGATGCCCGGATCGGTCATCCGCCAGAGACGGCCGCGAACGACGAAGTAGCGGCCGTCCGGGGTCACCGGATACTTCAAGCCGACTTCCGCCGCGCCCTTGCTGCCGGCTTCTTCGCGGCGGCCTCCTTCGCCGGCTTCTTKCCGGCGATCGGCATCAGCATTTCCTTCTGGCCGGCCGCCGCCTTGCGCGGCTTCTTGGCCCCCTTCTTGGGGGCAGCCCTGGTTTCGGCCGCCGCGCCGCCGACGCTCTTGCGCAGCGCGTCCATCAGGTCGACGACGTTATCGCCGCGCGGACGCTCCTTCGGCGTGATCGGCTTGCCGGCCCGCTTCTGGTTGATGAGATCGACCAGGGCGGTTTCGTACTGGTCCTCGAACTTGTCCGGCTCGAAGTTGCCGGCTTTCTGTTCGACGATGTGCCTGGCGAGATCGAGCATGTCCTTGGTGACCTTGACGTCGTGGGTGGATTCCAGAGCGACGTTCTCGAGCTCTTCCTTGGTGACCTCGATGAAGGTGTCGGTATCGACCTTGTAGCCCTTCACGATGTCCTCATTGGGCACCTCGTCTCCGGTGTCCGCATCGACCTTCAGGTACTTGATCCGGTGCCCCGTCGCCCGGTTCAGCTGGTTGAAGCTGATCTTCTCGGACTCGGATGTCGCCGGGTACAGCGCCACCGGGCAGGTGACGAGCGAAAGGCGAAGAAAGCCTTTCCAGTTGGCGCGGGGGGCCATGAACGCGGTACTCC
>NZ_JBFRFR010000182.1:0-5885 GCF_052114925.1 Bradyrhizobium sp. 2TAF36
GATTACCGCAACCCCGGCAGACGAACCGCGGCTCGAGATCGGAGAGCCTTACACTGTCAGGCCAGCGGTCGGCGTCCAGAGCAATGTGATGGCCGCAATGGCAATAGATCAGCACGCCGCGAACGCCCATCTCCCGCATCTCGCCGATGGTGATCTTGCGCGGTCGACCGTCGGCATGCGTAGGCATGTGGCGTCTGGCGGGGCGAGGCATGCCTCGATCAAACCGGCATCGCATGCACCTTGCAAATTATCGATTCCTAGCGGCTCGGAACGAGCATGAGCCACCGCGGGTCGTGGGTGTGGAAAAGCTAAGGAGCGTCGATCACTCAGAGAGCGCGAGCAGTGCGCCGCCTATGTCGGAGGGCATACAGACCCGATTGCCGAATCTTCCTAGACCTTAGTAGACCTTGGCGCCCCCATTACCGCCAAGGCTTCCAACGGCTCCGGCATCTAGTTGTGCTGGGGCCGTTTTTTGCGACCTGTAACAACGCTCGCGATATACTGCCTGTCGTGGGTGTGGACATCGCCCGCCGTTTCACACCGGCGCCTTCTAAAGGGCGCCGTGGTGTTCGGGTTCCATTTCTAAGCGCTGCTAAAGAGTTGCTTGATTTTCCCGTTTTGCTTAGCCTTACTTACGGGAAGCTTACGGATCGTCACTTCTCATCAGTCGATCGTTGACGTGATCATTGCCTCACATCGCGGAGGGCACGTGGACCGAGAGCTAAGGGAATTCCGTAGACTAGAGCGAATTTGCCGTGAACATGCAGCGATAGCTTCCATGGAGCTTGAGCGCGTCGGCCTTTTGAAGGTCGCCGAAGATTGCCGTCGGGCGGCTGCGTCGATCGAGAACCGTCAGAAAGACCCCCTAAAGGCCTGAGGGATATGACGGCCTCGACCTTGGAGAAGGCGAAGTTCTGCCTCCCCGGTCTGGGCCGGGAAGCTCTCGAAGAGATGGCTACAAAACTATCGAAATGAAGCTCAACGGCTTGAGGGCGAGGAGCGATAGGGCTCACGCCTTTGCAGGAACCTTCTCAGGTTTGATATCATTTGGCGACTCGGACAGCAGCCAAACTTCTCAACCGGCTTCTCCTGCGTGCCAACCCTTCTCTGTAGGTTGATAACGCTCTCCGTATTTCACCAGCCAGCCGCCTTCAACCATCTTCTCTGCCAAAGCCTTCGAGCATGCCGGCTGGTTGCTGCCGGGGTAATACAGGCCGTCTCTGCGCTCGACCATAAAGCCGTAGACGCGCACCAGGCGAAGGGCGTTCAGCATGCCGGGAATGAGAACTACGGTCGTGCTCGTCATTGCTCTCCAAGCAACGCCACCACCGAACGTTCCCGAAGCCACTCGTTAAAACCTGCGTCAAAACCTGGCGGCGCGGAACGAGCTCGAGCTACTGCCCGTCGTGGTGTGGAAAAGGTGTCGCTTAGGTCTGCCTAGCGTTGGAATCGCTTAGGCTGCCTACGGCGACGGAATCCAGCTGGGACTGGACAGTTGCACCCGAGGGCGGCGCGGCTTAGATCCCGCGCGCTCTCGGGCAAGAGATATGAAGTAGCGGAGATTAAGACTTGGGCTGGGAACGTCCGGATGCTGCCCGGCTTGTCTTTCCGGTGACGGTTTCTGTCCCACAAGGTCAGAGCCTGTCCGGAGGCCCCAGCATCATCATGCCCCCCGGCCGATGCTGGGGCCGTTTTTTTTTGTGCGAGGCATCGATTGGACGAGACTTGGAGAGTGGTGTTCGCAATTGGTGCGACGGCTATCCACGGGCGATGAAGTGATTGAATGACGCAGCGCGACTTCCGTTTCGGGCCCGCAGCCTCCTGTAACGGAGGGGCAGGGCAGGTCGGCTCTGCCAGGGCAGCCAGACGTCCACCTGTTCTGCTATTGCGAGTGCGTCATCGACCTCTATTCCGAGGTAGCGGTGCTCTCGATTTTTGTATGCCCCAACAGGAGCTGCACGGCTCGCAAGTTGCCGGTGCGACGATAGATGAGCGTCGCCTTGGTTCGTCGGAGTGAATGCGTTCCGAACAGGTGAGGGTCCAATCCTATACCGGCCAGCCAGTCCGATCGCAGGCGTGCATACTGCCGTGTCGTCAGGCTGCGGTCCGGCCCTCTGCGGCCCGTGAATAGACGATCTCCTGGCTTCAGAGCGCCAAGGATAACTCCTCAATGACTCGCTCTACGTGCTGTTTAAATCGTGCGGCTGACTTCGCGTCCATAGAACCATCCCGCGGGAACAGGGCCTGCCTTGCAAATGGCAACATACCCGCCTTTGGACCAAGAAGCCTTCCAAATAGCGAGAGCGCGACTGTTCCGCTAATGGCCCGTTTGAGACATGCCGGTCCGATCTGACGAGTCCGCTTATCAGGCTAGAGCGGAAGTCAGCGGCTCGCGGGAAAACCGACAAGATTGACCCAGAAACAGACGTCGATTGTTCAGGCAAAGGGACCGTTTGGCTCTTTCAAGGCATCAAATTGCGTCGCTGACCGCACATGGTGGGTGTACAGTAGACCAATCTTCGGCAGCAGATGGGCGCGCTGCGGACTTCTTGAACTCGACCACACTTTGTCGGTCATCAAGCGCGGAACGTTCGGGATCGCGCGTGCTCCGCGTCGGCGGCGTGTTTTCTGCTGCTACTTGAGTGTTCCGATATAGGCGGCGATATCTGACGCTTCATCCCTGCTGAGCTGCATATTAGGCATCTTCGGGTGTGGATCGAGCAAGAAGAACGCTAGCTTGGCGGGGTCGAAATCCGGCCTCGCTGCGATGGACGCGAACGTTGGAGCGTCGGCTCTCGCGCCCTTCTGATCGGCTGCGACAAGATGGCAGCCTGCGCACCATCGTTTGACGAGATTTTCGCCTTGATCAGGGTTAGCCGCGAAGGTCGAAGTCGTGGTGATTGTCGCGCACACCATCAAGACGCAGCGAATTCGATTAGATTGTTCCACACTCAAATAACCTTTCCAGCATTGGGCATATGCCGACAACGTCTGCCTGATTTCAAGACGGGAAATCTGGCCATGATGGAAACTTCACGCAGCTACTGTTGCGGACATTTCCTGCTTGGAGGCTTCCTGGTCCTTCACTCCCGTCGCCTCGATGCACAGCTTGACCGCCTCACCGAGGCTCGCGGCAACGAGGTCGGCTTTCGCGCCTTCCCGCAACAATTCCAGCGCAGCCGGGTCGATTTCCTTGACCCAACAGCCCAGGATAATGGTTGCCTTCGGTAACTTTCGCCTTAGGCGTCGAACGGAGTAACGCATGTGCGCTGGTCCATTGGCATCGAGATAGACCAGGCATACGATCGCAACGCCGGTGGTATCAAGGCGGAAGACATTCGTCGTGGAGAGCGCTTCCGCCCCTTCCACTCGCGCCGCCAGGCCGTGCGTCGTCGAGAGCTGAGC
The DNA here is from genome assembly GCF_052114925.1 of Bradyrhizobium sp. 2TAF36. NCBI lineage: Bacteria > Pseudomonadati > Pseudomonadota > Alphaproteobacteria > Hyphomicrobiales > Nitrobacteraceae > Bradyrhizobium > Bradyrhizobium sp. 2TAF36. The sequence goes on from NZ_JBFRFR010000182.1 coordinate 3,406, forward strand.
CAGCATGATCGCGGCCGCCTCATCGATGCGACTGCGCCCCGCCACGCAGAGGACGGGATGTTCACCCTGCCATCCCGGCGGGAGGGATTCCTTGCTGAGAATGGGCAACGTTTCATTTGTCGCATTTTCTGCAACGCTTTCCACCGCGGACGATGCTTCCGCGTCGGTGGTTGAATTGCTTTTCGCCGGCGGCCGGTCCTCCTGATCCGAAAGGTCGCTGGCAAATTCGTTCACCGCGTCTCGAATCTTCGTTAGACGTTCCTGGTCAAGCGCGCCGCGCTCGGCATCGGCTTGCGCTAGCTGCAAACCCTTCAAGGCGACTTCATCATAGTACGAGGCCAGCGACCGTTCTTTCAGAAATTCTTCGGCCTTTTCGGCGGCTTCCGTCGGATCACCAGCCAGCATCCGCTGGTAAAATATTTCGGGGGGAGAAAGGGCCGGCCGGTCCCCGAACATGACATCAAGAAATTCCAGACGTTCCACATGACGCCCTAGCACGACAAGGCACACCGTCAGCGGCGTCGCGAGGACAAGCCCGATTGGACCCCATAGTGCAGTCCAGAACGTTGCCGACACGACCACGGCAACTGGAGAAAGCCCTGTGCTGTGGCCGTAAACCATCGGCTCGATGACATGGCCCACGACCGGCTCCACAACTAGGAAAAGCGCGAGCGTCCATAGCAGCATCGACCAGCCGGGATCGATGGCTACTGCCAACGCAAGCGGGAACGCGCCCGCGATGACGGCGCCGATGTAGGGAACGAAGCGGAGAGCTGCCGCCAGGATGCCCCAAAGGATCGCGCTTGGAATCCCGATGAGCCACAGACCTATCCCGATCACCACGCCAAATGCGCCGTTCAAGATGAGCTGAGTCAGGAACAGCCGGCTAAGGCGGCTCGCCGCGTCGTCGAGCGCCGCCGTCGTACGTTGGAGATCGGATGACCCCGCCAATCGAATGAGACGATTACGAAGATCTTCGCGTTGAAGCAGAATGAAGATGACGAAAATAATGATGATGCCGGTTGTCGCGAGAGGATGAACCAGCGGCGAGATCAAAGTCCGCAAGCTTTCCAGCGCGCCAGGATCGGGCTGGCGTACTTCTACCGGAACCGGCGTCAGCGGCGCGGGCGTGTTGAAACCAGCGACAGAGCCTGAGCCACGTGATGCGGATGGTGCATCCTTTGGCTTATCAAGTTCTTTGCTGAGATCCTTCAGCATGTCGGAGGCGCGTTCCAGCGTGCCCCTGCCGGCTTTTGTGTCCCGGAAGGACTGAATTTTTTCGCTTATCGTCGATTGGTAACGCGGGAGGTCTCCCGCGAGTTGCGTCAGTTGCGTGGCGAGGAGACTCCCCATCRCGAAAATCAGCGTGAAGGCAAGTATAACCACGCTCACGACGGCTAATCCGCGGGGGACATGGATACGCTGCAGTATTCCGACCAGCGGCGCCAGCACGAAGCTGAGTAGAATAGCCAAAGCAACGGGCACGAAGATATCCCGGCCAAAATAGAGCATCGAGATAATGATGACCGCAAGAATTGCAGTAGCTACTGCGCTGAGCAGCGCCATAAGTTCTTCGGTGGTACGTGCCCTAAATGGCTGTCTCGCTAAAGGCCTCATCTGCTTTCGTCCCAAACCTCGGAGCCTGCTGATGCGCTGATAAGGACACGGCGCATAAAAAAGCCGCTCGGGCATTGCTCCGCGCGGCTTTCTTAGACGGCTGCCGTTTTCCGGTTCCGCCGCTACACATACCAATAGATGAGCAGCGTAATGGTTTCGTGCTGCGAGAAAGATAAAGCCGCGCTCGGCACTGGCCGGTCTCGGGAAGATTTTTGCTGGTGAGCAAATGTCTCCTATTGGCCCATCAGCGAAGTGGCGACACGCCTCACTGAGGTCAGCTTAGTGGGGCGTAGCGGACGAGATTGGCTCACGCTGAGTTCTTCGCCTTTTGACCCGGAGCAGAAGTGTTCGACAGTGACATGGGAACGATCAACGATTCGAGAGGTTGTGTCCGTGTGGCAGGTTCCACATGCCAGGAGGATGTTGTGCGTCAACTCCTTGGAATGATTGCCGCGATGATCTTGATGGCTTCTGGATTTGCGGCCCATGCCGGACAGACCGAGTATGGCCCGGCCAAGGTTAGTGACAGCCTGAAGGCAGTCTTCCAATTCGGCTCGGTCTCGACCAAGAAGGCAATGAACGCCAACACGGTCACGCTGCTTACTGGTACGATCGGCGGCACCTATGTGCAGTTCGGTGCAGACCTCGCTTCCGTGCTCGACGACGACGGTAAGCTGCGCGTCCTGCCGATCACCGGTCGAGGCTCGGTGCAGAGCATCGCCGACATCCTCTTTCTTAAAGGCGTCGATCTCGGCATCGTGCGCGCCGACACGCTCGACTATCTCGAGAAGAAGGGCTTCGCCAACAACATCAAGAAGCAGTTCACCTATGTGACCAAGCTCTACAATGAGGAGATGCAGGTC
>NZ_JBFRFR010000183.1:0-5648 GCF_052114925.1 Bradyrhizobium sp. 2TAF36
TTGGTAACGCACATGGCGGAGAGGCCCGATGCATTGGCGTGGCACTGCGCCATCGAGCTATAGCCGCAGTAGAAAGTTTCGCCTCCGCCCCAGTACCAACGTTGTAGGCAGATCGGAGCATTCCCGCCATATGTTTGGGCCTGAGTTGGCGCGGCCGCCAAAACCGAGATCGTTGCCCAAATCGCCAAAGTTGGAATGCGCATCAGAATTTCCTTACGGATCGACTCCATCGCATCAGCGTATCGAAGCCAGACAAAGCCCATTGCTTCAGATCAATTCACATTCGCGCGAGTGGCTGGGGCTACGGCTGTGGTGGTTCAACGCTGCAGCGGGCGCCACCTCGGGCTTGCTCGCCAAATGAGGGGCGAAGATGGGTTTCCGCGCGGAAAGCTGACGATGATTGATGGGCGGCAGCGCGAACGCCACGAGTTGATCTTTGGGGCAGGGTAATCCGGTCAAGCCAGAGCCGCAGCGCCACCGGATCCCCCGCGAGCGCCGCCGCAAAATCGCCAGCGCGGGGGGGCTCCGGGGGCGTTGTTGGGGCGGCGGCTGTCAAACCATGCCGCGATTTACGTGCCAACCGGTCTTGTCGTGATGGCGCTGCGAAACGCGAGAGGCGAACTAACGGTGGAAATGGTTTGCGTACCCTCGCCGACGCCCTGAATGGTGAGGTCGCCATAGTTCAAAAGGCGGCCAAGAACGCTTTGATTGACATCGACGCTCTCAACCTTGTCGAGGCGCATCTCAAAGGTCCGCCTCTTAATGAAACCGGCCTTGTGGACGACCCGCATGTTGGTAACGTCGGTCTCGGTGGTCCAGCGGTGGAACCAAGCCGTCGCCGTCCAGTACAAGGCCGCAAGCCCAGCGACCGCCGCCAATACCAAGTAAACCAACGTCAGCGCGTCGACGGCGACCAAGCGCCACAGCACCAGAAATGCGACCGCCGCGATCCACGCCCCGATTGCAGGCAGAAAGTACACCCAGTGTTCGTTGGTCGAATACAGCACCCTTTCGCCAGGCTGTAGGATTTCGTCGATATAGCGCCCCATACGCCTACCCGGAGTTTACCTATCACCGCGGTAATATGCGCCATTTTAAACGGAGAAAGACCTTGATCTATCTCAAGCCTTCCAACGGCCAGCGCCGGAAGCTCGCATGCTTTCACACGAGAGCCGGACCCATCCCCTGCCGTGGGAGGTCGGGATGTTTGGACGGTTAAGGGAGGTGCAGAATGATCAGGTTGATTGCTATTGCCGGCTTCGCCTTATCGGTCGCAGTATCGGCGCAAGCCATGACACCTGCGCCGATTACTCCTCCGCCCAACGGCATGATCACTGAAGTCGCTGCTGCCTGCGGCGCGGGTAGGACACGAGTTAACGGTGTGTGCGTCGCAAGAACCACCGTCCGCCATACCCGTCGAGCCGTCCGCAGATGTGCGACCGGAATGACTTGCTAGCGCGCCGATGGCTTAAGCGGTGCAACCACGAAGGCTGAGACGACCCGAAACTGTCACTAGCGGCATTCTGCAATCAAGGTTGCCCGAAGCCGCTGATGGAGCGGCTGCTGGGTGTGATGGTCGCCGCACATGATCCAGATCAACGCTGTCGCTCGACTGCCGAAAAAATTGGCGCATGGCAAGACGGCTTTCCATTATCGAAGTGGGGGCGATTGCGATTATCGTTCTCAGCGTGGCTGTACTCGCCTTCGTCGGGTTTTCCATTTGGGCAGAATTATGAAGGCCGGGGTGCGCCGAGACTAACGCCATCCTCCACGCGCTCCCGGCGCACCGCCTCGCTCGCCGAGTTCTTCGACTTGAGCCACGTCTTCGATAGTCCGCCGTCCGCTTCGACACGATCCCTTCCAGCCCCATCTGGCAGAAGTGCTTGAAGATCGTCGGGCCGCCGCCGGTCAGGTGTTCGTTGAAGCGGATGGCGCGCGACTGTTGAGCGCGAGCCACACCACGTCCTTTTTCTTGGTCTGTGGGTTCGTAGAGTTGGCACGTCGCGTCATTTCGCTGTGCTAGGCATCCGTCGCCACGACGACACAGAACAGGCGTCAAGGGTGAGGCCATTAGAAGGCCCTACAGCGCGCCGCCAGCGCCGGGCTACCGGACACCGGCAAGCCGCACCAGTTTTCCAGCCACTGGCTTAGTCGTGAACGGTCGGGGCCAACTCCAGACCATAGCGGCTTCGGCCTGCTTTCTCTCATCCGCGGAGTTGCGTGGCAAGAACACTCCAAGAAACCCGTGTGAGACATGCCGGGGCGGTCTGACTATGTCCGTTCACAGGGGTAGACTGGAAGAGAACGGCACGCGGCCACCGCAAGGTAGCAAAGGCCAGAAAATTCATAACTACAAAAAAGCCCCGGCGAGCCTGGGCTTTGGTTTGCGAAGGTGGGTGAGATCAGTATCTGGCCGCGACCGGTGCGCCGTATCCACCGAAGCGATAATTCAACCGAAGCGTGACCATGTCAACATCTTGGCTGACCCCGCTGCCGGTGAGGATGAACCCTCCGGGAGTAACCACGCCTGCGAAGCTGGCATTATGACGCCCCATCCAGAGATGGTCGTATTCGATACCGAGCGACCAGTTGGGCGTGAAGCCGTACTCCCAGCCGACACCGAGGGCGCCGCCCCAGCGTGTGTGGCCTGCCGATGCCAGGCCGACCCCGGTGATGTTGTTGAATATATCGAATCGATTTGCGCGTCACGGCGGCGCCGCCCTTCACGTAGAGTGCCCCTTCTGCAACATTCGCCAAAAAAGGGATCGCGCGACTGTCCGCACCGGCATCTATTTGTTGTGTGGGTAGAGCGTCCGGCTAGGGTCAGATTCGGTAAGGGGTAGTGGGCAACTTCAGGGGAGATTGATGCTGAAATTCGTAATTGCGGGTGCTGCGTCTTTGGCTTTGGTGGGAGCGGCAGTTGCCGCGGATCTGCCTCGTCCGCAGCCCGTCGTCCAGACCGCGCCGGTTGGTAAATATCCCGTCGGCAAAACTCCAGTCGGCAAATACCCGATCGGCAAGGCTCCGGCGCCAGCTCCGTTAGTCACCAAGGGCTAATCCCGAAGATTGAAGCGCCTTCGGCCCGTCGGGGCCGGAGGCGTTCACCTCCAGTAATGTTTAGCTTGGGCTGTGTTGGGCCCAAGAAGGGTTGAACGTGGCAAGGGTGATCTGGGAATACCGCGATCTGCGATTTATTGTCGGAGTCGCAATCTTTGCGGCTTCCGTGGGAAGCGCTAGTGCACAGCAACTCGCGGCGCGTGCTGATGTTCAGCAGCGACCGGACACTTCCCCCAAGACCTCAATCAACTCCGCTACGAAAACGGCCGCAGCTGCGCCAGGCAGCCCGCCAGCCACGTCGGATGCAAAGCCGGCCCGGGTATCTTCAGTTAAAGGACCCTACTACGTTGATTTTCGTGCCCGCACTGCTGCATCCTACGGACACGCATTTGTCTGGTACGGCAAGACGAGCCAAAGGGCGGTCGAAGTTGCCGGCCTGCATCCAGCAGGCGACACACTGCCGTACGTATTGGGACATCTCATGTTTGTGCCTTCTGAAACAGGCGCGAGCTACGGCGACCTCGATGAGCAATATTTGACAGCCAGCTATCGAGTCTACTTGAATGAGGCTGACGCCAAAAAGGTATTTGCTTACATCAAACGTCTTCAGGCGACCTCGCCGGTGTGGAACGCGGGAACAACCAACTGCACCAATTTCATCGGTCGCATAGCGAGTTTTATGGGTTTGAAGGCTCCATTCCATTTGTTGAAGCCTGAAGAATACATAAACAAACTCAGAGCGCTAAACGGTGGACGTCAAACGGTGCAATTGGTTGCCGACCGGTAGACCCCGGGAAATGGCGGGCCAAACTCGAGGTGCCATCCGAGCTTGCGTGATGGCGTATCAACGAGCCGGACGGGATGAGCGCGTCGCGTAACGTGTATCGCGATGGCGGCATACACACGGGGCCGCACTGCTCGGCCAGTCTCGCCTAACCGAAAAGGCCGCCAACTGAGGCGGCCGCGGAGGAGCAATGTCCAAGTGGCGGCCTAATCTTTATCTGTCCAGCATACCAAGGAAACTCTACTGGTCGCGCCCGTGAAGCGGTTTCTGTGTTCGAAGCCTTGCCCGATTGGCTCGTAGCGGAACATCCAGCCGCCAACCAATACGGCGAACACAGTGGCAAATGAAGGCCAGCGGCGCTGGCCCGTCTGCCATTGCAAAGGCCCTCAAGATAGGCCACGCGTCAGTTTATCGCGCGCTTGCGGAGTGATCGGTTGCGCGCGCGTCCCTGCAACGGAAACTTGGTGCGGCCTCGGGGGAGGGCAAAATCCCATGGAAAGCATGCTACCAGGACTGTCTGTGGATCTCGCCGCGCAGCCGACCTGAACCCGAACCTGCCGAAGACCTTCAACATTGATGTGTTCTCGGGCAGGACTTCCGCCGTCAATTCCTTCAGTCCCGTTTCCCTCGCGATGTCGACGAGGTGCCGCATTAGCATCGAGCCAACGCCGCGCCCCTGCCATGCATCGACCACCATGAAAGCCATCTCGGCCCGGCCGGGCTCGGAGACAATATATCGGCGGCCGCCAACCACAGCCTTCCGGCCTGCTTCCTCCGCGCGCGCAACCAAGGCGATTTGATTCTTAAAATCGACGTCCATGAAGAAGGCGCGCTCCTTGTCGGAGAAATGGCGCTTCATCGCAAAAAATCGGCGCTGCAACGACTGCGGGCTCGCTTGGTCTAGTGCGGCGAGCATGTCGGCCTCGTCCTCCGGCCGAAGCGCGCGAACTTCGACCGGACTGCCGTCGCGCAAGTGCTCTCGTGCACTGGTGACCGACATGCGGACTCCGGTGTCGAGAGGCCGGGCGACGCACTTGCCCGATCCCGCCCAAGGGCCTCCCGGCCGGTCGTGGTCGCTTGATCTGGATCAAGACCTCCGCGCGAGAGGGGGAACTAGCTCACTCACCCGCAACATGCGTGGCCAAGGCTGAAGGCGCGTCCGTGAGAACACTCCGCCAGATCATCTTCGGAGACGAGGTCATCCAGCTTGTGATCCGGCTGGGGTTGCTCGCGGTCCTGATCGTCTGGACACTGCTCCTGATCCGTCCGTTCGTGCCAATCCTGGCCTGGAGTGTCGTGCTCGCCGTCGCGCTTAATCCGGTGTTTCAGCGCCTTGCCAAAATCCTCGGCGACCGGCCGAAACTTGCGGCAGCGATCCTAACCCTTATCAGTCTCGCCGTTGTTATTGGGCCCGCGACGTGGCTCGGCATGGGCGCAGTCGACGGGATCAGGGATCTTGCCGGCCAAATGACCGCCGGCGAGGTGTTGGTTCCGTCGCCACCTCAATCGATCAAGGATTGGCCACTCGTCGGGCCTCGGCTCTTCGATCTCTGGGATCAGGCCTCGACCAATCTGCGTTCGCTTCTGCGCGAAGTGGTGCCGTATCTCAAGCCCTTCGCGACGACCTTGCTCGGATTTGCCGGCAATGCCGGTGTGGGGACCGTGAAGTTCCTGCTGTCCGTGGTCGTGGCTGGCGTCGTGTTTCCATATGGCCCGCAACTCGTGGCCGCGGGTCGTGACTTTCTGTCACAGATCGTGCCCGACCAGAGCGAGCACTTTCTGGACCTCGCGGGTACCACCATCCGTG
>NZ_JBFRFR010000184.1:0-5503 GCF_052114925.1 Bradyrhizobium sp. 2TAF36
TCCAAAGGGGGCACCGACTTGTCGGTGCATTCGCAAGCCCATCTGAACAAAGTGGCTCGTCAGCTAAACGAACGACCACGTGAGACCTTGCAATTTGAAACGCCAGCAGAGAGATTTAATGCCTGTGTTGCGTCGACCGGTTGAGCCGGCCCATGAAAACCGGACATCCGCGCGAAGCAACGGCAGCGAACCCTTCTCGCCCCCCGCCGACTACGGCAAGAACCACTACAACCCGGTAACCGGCCACATGCAGGTCTGCGTGCCGCGCTAACCACGCCCGCGCGGCATCGCAACACTATCCGCCTGCAGCCAGACACACCCCGAACCACCACGCGCCATCACCGCCGTTCCACGCAAAATCGCGACCGACAACCAACGACGCCACGTCCGCAGAAATCCCCCAACACAACCACGCAACTTTTGCAAATCCGTCGCCTGGGCCACGACGCCTCACCTCCGAATGCGCGCGCCCGGACAAGCGGCGTCATGTCGCCTTGGCCTTCCTAACCCTTCCGCGTACGATATCCGTCACCGGAGAGTTGGATCAAATGAAGTATGCGCTTGCAGCCGGACAACGGGTTGAAGCTTCTCCTGACGGAAGAGCGACGTGTCCGACTTGTAACGGTGAGGTTATCGCCAAGTGCGGTTCATATAGAATCTGGCACTGGGCCCACCGGGGGATGCAGGATTGCGACTCGTGGGCGGAAAAGGAAACTGAGTGGCACCGTGCCTGGAAGAACCGCTTTCCGGCCGACCACCAGGAGGTCGTCCTGCATGACGGGCAATCGGGAGAACGTCACGTCGCAGATGTCCGCACCAGCCACGGCCTCGTGATCGAGTTTCAGCACTCGCATCTCGACCCGAAGGAACGGACCGAGCGCGAGAGTTTCTATGGGAACATGCTATGGGTCGTCGACGGCACCCGCTTAAAGGGCGACTATCCACGATTTCTCAAAGGAATAGATAGGCACAGACCCATCATCAACGGGCACTTTCTTCTAGCATTCCCGGAAGAGTGCCTTCCCAAGATTTGGCTTGAAAGCTCGGTCCCCGTGATATTCGATTTCCGAGGAGTGGACGCGAGTGAATCCTCTGATCATTTGAAGAATGTTCTTTGGTGCCTACTGCCGGGACGTGCCGAAGGAAATGCCGTTCTTGTCGGCATGTCTCCTGAGCAATTTGTAAGCGTAGCTCCCAGCCGCGCTCAGCTGATTCAAGTGATGGAGACCCTTGCCAATATCTCTCAAGTCCTTCGAGAGCTACGCGCCCAACAGCGATATTGGTCGCTCCCACTCCCGCCGGGCGGAAGACCCCTAAGACGACCTAGTCCGCGTTTTTGGGATTTCGGTTCGGCTGTCCGTTTGTCGAATAGGATGCGGCATCCTCGATGCAAATCGATGCCCAAACATATTCACCAAGTCCCCGATCAATAGACTGCGGCATAGTTTTAAACGGCAGGCGTTACCATCGTCCAGAGCTCTGGCGCTTTCGATCAGATGGGCCGGTTCAGCTCACTAATGGACCGCGAAACCGCGTCGACGATACGTCCGCTTGCTTGCGAACATCTGATCTCATTCGGGTATGAGATGTTATGGCAGAAGTCAGCCAGTGACCGACCTTCGCCAGGCTCAGGTTCTTCGATCAAGCAGCCGCAACCCACACTCCGCTAAGAATGCCGCCGTTCCATCGTAGAAGGCTGGAGGACGGGTGGCGTCGATCGAGTCACCCCTCGGAATATAAATTACCATCCCCTGTCGCGCGCGCGTCAGCAACACACGGTAGGCGTTGGTCAGATAGACCTTGCGGTTGTCATCATTGACGTTCTGCCATCGCGTGCCGGCAAACCGATAGAACTGCCACCTCCCGTCGACCGACCGAAAATCAGCGTCCCAGCAGACCCCTACCCAATCGAGTTCCAGGCCCTGAATATCGAACTCGGTCGCGRGATCCTCCATATAGTAGGACGAGCGCACATCATCTTTTCCGTTCAAGAACCATGTCGTTGCTTCGATCTTTTCGTGAACGTTGATTCCCTCGGGCTTCAGGCGCGATGCGCCGGACGAGGCCACCAGACCAACGCGCTCCGAACCCCGCCCACGATCTCGAAGCCATTGCCGCGCGTGGCCGAGCTCTCGCGTCAGGACGATCGGATAGGTGTCCTTAATCGCCTGGTAAAGCGCTTTAGCCTCTTCGGCCTCCCCAGCGACTAGCGCGCCAACGAACGCAGAGAGCTTTTCGGCACGAAACGATCGCACAGAGACCGCCAAATGAAGCGCCGGCAGAGATTCGCTCTCAAGCCCTGCCAGAAGTGCCGGTAGATCTTGCCCCCAATGGTAGTCTCGATGGGCTAGTTGTTCCGACGTATAGACCTTCCAGTTTCGAAAACTTCGCTGGAGCGCGGAAAACCATTCGGTTAGGCCCGCTTCACCGGCGTTGATCTCCTGTCCTCCGCCTATCAGACATATGATCGTGCACCAGCCGTCGTGCCTGTCCATGACGCTGATGAGAAACTCAGGTTCAGACATCTGGAAATTTGTCTGCCCCTTCTTCTGACTCATGAAGTTCGCCAGATGCTTGGCGTCCCATGCCCGCTGCGCCTCGTCGAACACCGCAACCCGCTCGATCGGAGGTTCCGAGGTGACGAGGTTGCTGTCGCGGAAATGCATAATGTTCTGCACGAAACTTTTGACTTTCCGGAGCGCGTCGGCCTTCCGGCTCTTCTCGCCGCGTTCCTTTAATTGCGCATGCTGGTCCCGTGCGAGTGCCTCTCGCAGCACCTCCACCAAGGGGCCGTTGCCGGAGAGGAAGACAGCATGCTCGTCCTCGTGGGCCTTCGTGCGAAGTGTCACGAGATTGAGGCCCGCCAGCGTCTTTCCGGCACCTGGCACTCCCGTGACAAAGCAGATCGCCTTCCGCCGATGAGCCTTGGCATCCTCGATGATGTCAGCAAGGCTTGCCGCCGTCTGACTTAGATTCTTCGCTCCGGCATCGGAACGAGTGATGTCTTCGACCCGATGCCCCTGGTAGAGCGCCTGCGCGGCTTCAATGATTGTGGGTGTCGGCTTATAACCTGTCCGCGACCACTGGGCGCCGTCAAGTTCAGCCTGCTTGGGTATCTCACGCACGATACGCCCTAAAATTTCCCGCAGATTGCCCCCATTCGATTTGACCGGACTTGAGATTCCGTCACTCTGCCATGCCAGATCGAAGGATGGGTTCGCTGCCATCGTCGCAACAACGATCGGCACTATTCGCCGCTCATGGCTACCGGCATGAAAGTTCTTAAGGTCAAGGGCATAGTCGACAACTTGATCGAGGGCGGCCGCATCGAACTGATCCGAGCCGACCTTAAATTCGATGACGAAAACGATTCCCGCCGTAGTCACGACCACATCGGCACGCTTGCCCATGCGTGGGATTGCAAACTCAAATGCAATCCAACCATCGAGTCCACGAAATTGAGCCCGCGCGAGCTCGATTTGGCTCAGCCACGCGTTGCGCTGCAGCGCATCCAATGCAAAGGGATTCAGTTTGGCGAGATGCCCCAGAATGGCTTCGGGGGTTTGATCGACAAGCTCTTGGATCGAGCCGGAAAAAAAGGCACCATTCATCGTGTTTGCGCGCTTCCGCCTGATTTTTGGTTGATTCTATGACGTCGAACGAGATCAATCTAACGGCAATGGCCGAAATGTTATCGAAGTCCCCGGATTATYGGGTCCTTCGTCGGCTTACGCCCCGGACAGAATTCGCCTCATGCGATGGACAGGCAACAAAGACTGGCATTTTGCTTGATGTCGAAACCACCGGACTGAATACAGCGCACGACGAAATCATCGAGCTGGCAATGGTGAAATTCGACTATCTGCCAGATGACAGAATTGCGCGAATCACGGACGTATTTTCATCGTTCAACGAGCCTCAGAATCCTATTCCTATCGAGATCACTGAGCTCACGGGCATTACGGACGAAATGGTCCTTGGGCATCGGATCGATCCGGACGCGGTTTCGGCGTTTGTCTCCGATGCTTTGATCATCGTCGCCCACAATGCAAACTTTGATCGAAAATTTGCCGAGCGCTATTGGCCGGCGTTCGAGCGCAAGCCGTGGGCGTGCTCTGCAACGGAAATCGACTGGCGTAAACACGGATTTGACGGATCGCGCCTAGGCTACTTGTTGGCCGGCGTAGGCCTCTTTCACCAAGCCCATCGCGCAATCGACGATTGTCGGGCTTTGATTGAAATCTTGGCCACAAACGTCCCAAACCAGGGGCCGGCTTTCGCTATTCTCCTCGAACGTGCTCGGCGCAAGACAATTCGGATATGGGCAGAGCAATCGCCCTTCGAACTTAAGGACACGTTGAAAAGGCGAGGCTACCGGTGGAGCGACGGCGCAGATGGAAGGCCGAGATCTTGGTACATCGATGTTGACGAAGCTCACCAATCAGCAGAAGTCGAATTCTTGAGAACAACCATTTATCTGCAGGACATTGATCTAAGAATTCAAACATTGAGCGCGATGAACAGATTTTCGAGCCGCGTATAGAGGATTGGCGCAACTGCGGCCCGGCCCGCAGTTCGCGGCAACGCGGCTAGCTCTACGCCGTCAATTCTGCCTGGCGTGCTTCACGCTGCGCCTTGAACGCGGCAATGAACACCTCGACGCCCGTGGAGGTCAATCCATCCACGTTGATGAGGCCGAGCTGTATTAAGTTGTCTGTTTCGTTCGGACTGTCGCTGTGCGTCGACCCGCCCCCAAACAGCTTGACGACTATTCGCTGCTCTCGGCGCGTCAGCCTATTCCAGAGTTTCAAATCAGGCACCTGATGCCCCGAATCGCTGTACGACACTGAGGAATTAGCTGACGAGTCGGAGGCGAAATCGTGGCAGGAACGCAACGCCGTCGCGGTGGTGCGTCACTTCCATCCAGACTCCTCGTCGGATGAAAGTCTAAATGGGTCCGGGCCTCGAACGCCTTCCGGGACTACACTCTCGTCCTCACGACTGATCGCCCGCAGTTTTTGTCAGCTCTACCAAAAGCCTTGTCGCGCTGATGGCCGTGCTCCCATCCAGGCTAGCCGCGCATTTGAATCTCGGCTGCCTCACGAAAGCAGCTTGCATCCCATCCCGGATACGATGTCCAATCTTCGGATCAGCCATCCGCTCTTTGTTGCGCTTGCCTATCTCGTCTCGGCGCGATCGCATCAGCTTCGCCATACGAGCTTTGCTTTCTGGCGAACGTTTCGAGCTACGCTTCGTCATGTCTAGGTCCCTCTGAAGAAAGTCGTCCCGATCCGTCACTGTTGATCCCAACCGGTCGGTGGCTTTTTGTATTTAATTCCAAGATTCTGCGTACGAACTGTCATTCGGCCTGCAATATTGACCCCCTAAGCCGGGGGATCGGCGTCCAAAATTGACCCCCTATAGGTTGGTCTGTTGCGCTGCCTGCTTTGGAATGAAGCAGGTGGTCGAGGATGCTGATCGTGGAGACGATTGCGCGGATTCG
>NZ_JBFRFR010000185.1:0-5502 GCF_052114925.1 Bradyrhizobium sp. 2TAF36
GTCTACCCAATCCTCCAGACATTCCGGCAAGAGCGTCGTCTACCCAATCCTCCAGACATTCCGGCAAGAGCGTCAGCTGGGATCTGTCCGCGCCTTCAACGAAGCGTCCCATCCACATCCCCCATCAGGAAACGGAGGAATCGTAACCGACTCGTGGCTTTTCACACAGCCAGGGTCACAAGCCGACATCTGAGCAAAGACTACAAAGCGTCCGCTTTGGGCCAATAACGGAAGTCGCGATTGGATAACAGGTCCGCTGCCATGGTCGGCAATAAATATCGTACGTGAAGTGGTTCACAAATGGACGGGCCAGACCGCGATAAGCTGAGCGGGCTCTTGGCCGTCGTGCGCCAGTGGCATCAGCAGATTCGAGATCGAACATCGACGTCGACCGCTCCGTCGCACGTATCGTATTTCGCAATGCTGGCTCTATGAACTGTCAAATTTGGTTCGATGGCATTCTGTGCGGCCGAGAGCCCAAGAACGAGCAATCGCGTTACGCAATTCAGAAAGTTGATTGGAGAATAAGCCACACGATAAATCAGATGGAGGATCCGATGGTAAAGAGAGCGATTGCGCTCGGCGGAGGCGGTCCGGCAGCAGGATTGCACATCGGGGTTCTGGAAGCCCTTGCCAACGCAGATATAGAGTTTGAGGTGTGGGCTTTGTCCTGCATCGGCGCCTGGGTTGGGATCGTCTACAATCAGTTTGATGGAGTTGAAAACAAAGCCAGGGCGGAAAAGACCTATCAATTCTTCAAGAATGGCGTGTTTCGAGACGACGAAGGCTATAAGCGCTTCCCCATAAACACCGTGTTTGGTCCAGATTGGGCAGGAAGCATGAGCAGGGCTCTGACCAGCTTCGTCATGGATCCCAAGAACTATCTGCATTTATGGGACCCATCGACCATGGTGAATGCCTTCAGGGATTCTATGTCGCTCTGGTTCCCTCAACAGAAGTTCACTATCCCGGACGACGGAGACATCAACAGATGGATCCTTAATCAGGTCCTGGCACCCAATCCCTTCGTTCGCTATCTCACGTCAATGATGTACTTGTCCCATGTCACTGGCCTCTCCAAGATCAACTATCCGAATAGCCAGTTCATGAAGAGCATAAAGTTCGAAGCGCTCAAAGAGCCTGGAAAGCCCGTCATATTTCACAACGCCTGGAATCTTGATGACCATAAGCTCGCGTTATTTTCCAACCGACCAATGATCCAGCAAGCCGACAAGAAAGAGTACAAAGGGCCAATCAGCGCGTCCAGCCTATGTGCGTGCTCAGCTCTTCCCTTCATCGAAGAAACAGTTGAGATCGACGGAGTTACGTACTGCGAAGGAGCGCTGATCGACACGGTCAACTTCGAGAGCTTGCTCCAGGAGCACCATAACCCACCGGACGATACGCTGGACGAAGTATGGGTCAGCAGGATCGTTGATTCAAAGCAGGTCCGCAAACCGAAAGACCTTCATGATGCCCTGGCGAATCTTTGCCAGTTATTCGCAGCGACCGTTGGCGAAGATGACGTCAGGATCTTCAAATATCACGTGCAGTACGACGAACCCAAATGGGAAGGCATAATCGTCGAGATCCAGGTGCCGGGGCACATCAATTTCAAATGGAATCACAGCAACCTCTATAACGGGCGAGTGTTGGGAAGAGCCGCTGCGGAACAAGCAATCAAGAGGTATCACGCACATGCAGACCTCGACCCGCATGATGGGCCACACTTCATAAATGAGCATCCAGAGAAGAACGACAAGGAGGGATGGCAAGAGGTGAAAGATACGTATCGTAAATGCCAAGAGCGAGCGGATGCCTAGTGCCAAAGGCAAGTAGCTCCGCGACCGCTGAACCAGACTCCAATATCTGTGATCCGGGCAGAATTACTGCAGTCGATCGAGCAGTGCCTTCGCTTGCTTTAGATCCTGCGTTTCAAAACCCTCGGCGAACCCGGCGTAGACGGGAGCAAGCAGGTCGAGTGCTTCCTTGCGTCTGCCCTGATCGACCCACAAGGCGCCGAGGTCCACTGCAACTCGAAGTTCAAGGGCCTTGGCGTGTTGGCTTCTTGCCGTTGTCAGTGCGCGCTCGAACAGTGATTGCGCCTCGGTGCCGGCTCCCGGTACGTCATCGAAGAGCAGCGCGCGCGCCTTCAGTCGGTACAGTTCGGCCTCAAATATCCRCTCGCTATTGCGGCTGGTTGTGGCAAGACCCTGTTCGATCAGCTCGAGCGTGGCTTCGCGCTGACGGCTCGACAATAGGGCCGGGCTCAGGAGCACGTATAGGGCCGTGATGCCGAGCTGATAGCCCGCGTTGCGATATTCGTTCATCGCACCCTGGATTTCCGCGAGCGCGGCGGACGAAGGATCAAGAAAGGTGGCACTTATCCCCCGAACGGCGCGCGCCAATCCTCTCCATTGCCGGAATCCGTGCTCCTCCGACAAGGCAAGACAGCGTTCCGCATAGCCGTGCGCAGTCAGGAACTCGCCCCGAAGAGCGTGGAGAATGGACGCATAGTAACATCCATAGGCCTGCGAATGCGGATGACCAATGGCGTCGGCACGCCGAATGGCGGTATCCAGTCGTGCGAGCGCGGTATCGGGGCGGCCCAGCAGCCAGAGCACCCATGACATCAGGGCAAGGTCGGCCACGCCCGCATCCTGGCCGGCGGCACGCGCCGCCAATCTGTCCTGCTCGTTGCTTGCCTCGAACGCTTCGAAGGCCCGTACGATCACTTCGTGGGCTCCTTCGAGATGTCCCATGAAAAGTCGAATCATGCCTTGTCCACGCATCGCGTTGAGCAACGTTGGTCGATCGCCGCGCGCCTCCGCGAGTTCGAGTAGCGCCGAGATCATTTCCTCGGCGACCGGCAACTCACCACGAATGACGCTCGCGGTGGTCAACCAGAACATGATTTGTAGTTGCTCGGGGGGGTCTTCGAGGCGCTGGCACAGCTCGCGCGCGCGAGCGAAGATCGCCACCGCATGTGGCGATGCCGGTCCCTGGGTAGCGATCAGGCATGGTCCCAGCGCGAACTGGAAATCAAGCTCTCGTCTGTCCTTCCGAGCACCGTCGGCCAAATGGGCCAACACCTCGATGCCCTTCCGCAGGTGTGCGATAGCTTCGAGGTTGGCGGAGCGCATGGCCGCCTTCCTTCCCGCCTGAAGCCAATATTCTCCTGCCTTTTCGAACAGTCCCGCCTCCGTGAGGTGGAGCGCGAGAGTCTCGGGTTGAGCCTCCACGATTTCCGGGAACTGTTGCTCGAACACGTCCGCGATGGTGGCGTGCAGCGTAGCGCGTCGGCTCTTCAGAAGCCCGGATTCGGCAGCGTCGCGTACCAGCGCATGCTTGAAAGTATAGACCGCCCGGGGTATCTCGCCCCGGCAGAATATCAGCTCCGCCCTGACAAGCTGGGCAAGCGCCTCCTCCAGCGTCTGCCTTGGCAACTCGGCAACGGCGCTCAGCAGTTCGTAGGAGAACTCGCGCCCCACGACGGCGCCGATCTGAGCCACGTATTTCACCGGAGCCAATCGGTCGAGCCTGGCCATCAGCGATGCGCTCAACGTCGTCGGAATCGCCATCGATGGTAGCGGACGGCTGAGCGTGTAATGGTCGTCCCGCTCCTGCAACAGCCCGGTTTCGAGCACGGCCTTCGTCAGTTCCTCGACGAACAAGGGTACGCCATCGGTACGGGCGAGGATTTGGTGCATGACCTCCTCGGGGAGCGTCTTGCCGGCGGTGACGCCCTCGACCAATGCCGCCCCGTTGCGCCGGCTGAGCCGCGTGAGCGAGATCGTCGTCACATGGGCATGACCAGGCCAGGGCGGGGCGAACTCCGGTCTCGCCGTGATCAGCAGCAGTACGCGAAGCCGCGGCAGCTTTTCCAGTGTAACCGCGAGCAGTTCCAGCGACGTCGGATCCGCCCAATGGGCATCCTCGAATATCACGAACACCGGCTGACGCGCCGCCAATGCTTCGAGCTGGGCCAGGAACGCCGCCAGCGTCATGTCCTTGCGGGTCTGTGGAGTCATTTCGGGAAGGCGATAGCGGTCGCAGAGCGGAAGCGACAGAAGATTGGCCAGGGCCGGCACCACGCGGTCTGCATCGGCGCCAAACCGCAAGAGCAGAGCTTCAAGCTTGGCAAACTTCTCCGTCGGCGTCTCGCCTCGCTCGAACCGGGCGGCACGTTCGAGGTTGACGATGAATGGATACAGCGCACTGTTGGCGTGGTGCGCCGAGCAGAAGTGCCGTACCGTAATGTGTGGTTCGGCCTGGAGCCGCTCTTGAAGCGCCAGCGCGATATGCGACTTACCGATACCCGGCTCTCCAGTTAGAACCACGACGCAGCCTTCGCCTKACGCGGCATGCCGCCAGCGCCGCAACAGCAGTTCGATCTCCTCGTCACGCCCGATTAGCGATGTCAACCGCGTCTTGTGCTGCGCCTCGAAGCGGCTTTCCGCTCCACTGATCCCGAGCACCTGCCAGGCAGGTATTGGTTCCGCCCATCCTTTGAGCGCGACAGGGCCGAGATCGCGGTACTCGAAATGTCCATCGGTGAGCTGGTGTGTGCTCTCGGAAATCAGCACCATGCCGGGCTCGGCGAACTGCTGCAGGCGAGCTGCCAGGTTCGGTGTCTCACCAATGACCGCGTGCTCCTTGGCGGCGCCTTCGCCGGTCAGATCACCCACGACGACCATTCCGGTGGCGATGCCAACGCGGACCTGTAGCCTCGTACCGATATCTGTCTGGAGGTTGGCCACGGCATCGACCAGTGTCAGCCCCGCGCGTGTCGCCTGCTCGGCATCGTCCTCGTGGGCCTGGGGATAGCCGAAATAGGCAAGCACGCCATCCCCCATGTACCGCGCGATGACGCCCTCATTCCGGGCGATAACACCCGCGATGCAGTCGTGATAGGCACCGATTACCGAGCGCAAGTCCTCTGGATCCAGTCGGGCCGCAAGTGCCGACGAGTCCACCAGATCGCAAAACATGACCGTCAGTTGGCGCCGCTCGGCGCTGTCCCGCGGAGCCGGTTTGGCGGCCGTTCGGACTGATACGAGGACTTCACTCTTGAGTTCTGCAATTGCGCGCAGAATTTTGCGCCGGTGCCCAAGCAGGACGCCAAGGTCCTTGAGGTCCTGCTCCGTGAGATCGCTAACGACCGAGAAATCGATGGCGTTCTCGGCGAAACGCTGGGCGTACTCCCCCAAACCGATCGATGCGAGCCACTCTGCAGTACCTGTCATGGGATACCTATGGCCTATGCGATAAGAATAGCACATTGGAATAGCCAGCGAAGGCGCATCTATCGCCGGAAGCGCAGATCGCCGGACCTCTCGCCCAATTGAAAGGGCTCCGGCGAAAACTGGATGCTGCCAAGCGATGTCGCAGTTGGGTCTTGGGTGTGTGCAAACGGATAGGTCGGCACGCGGCCGTGGTCGCCAATCGTTGCAGGCGGCCGATGTCTCGCGTCGGAGCGTCCAATGACTGGCCAAAGTGGGT
>NZ_JBFRFR010000186.1:0-5356 GCF_052114925.1 Bradyrhizobium sp. 2TAF36
GAGGAGAACACCTGCAAGGGACCGGTGAAATCGAGCTGGGTGACGCGCGGAAACACCA
The DNA here is from genome assembly GCF_052114925.1 of Bradyrhizobium sp. 2TAF36. Classification (NCBI taxonomy): domain Bacteria; kingdom Pseudomonadati; phylum Pseudomonadota; class Alphaproteobacteria; order Hyphomicrobiales; family Nitrobacteraceae; genus Bradyrhizobium; species Bradyrhizobium sp. 2TAF36. Next base: position 59 of record NZ_JBFRFR010000186.1, read on the forward strand.
AAAGACCGATCTGGAGCGGTGACGACATGGGCAGGTCCTCCAAAGATGAGCTTGACGGACGCAGCCTCTCATGATGCCATTCCGTCCAAAATGGCGTATTTCCCTCACTTTCGGACATGACCATGATCGGCATCCTGATCTTCCCGGATTTCCAGTTGCTCGATGCGGCCGGCCCGATCTCGGTATTCGAGATCGCGGCGCGCTGCACGGGCAAGACGACCACCGGCATCCGCGTGCTGGCACTGAACGCGGGCCCCGTGCGCAGCTCGTCCGGCGTGGAAATGATGGCGCGCGACTTCAGGTCGGCGAACGCGATCACCACACTGGTCATCGCGGGTGGCGCAGGCGTGACGGACGCCGCACGCTGCGAGGTCACGCGTGCCTTCGTGCAGCGGCTGGCGAAGCGAGGTGTGCGTGTCGCCAGCGTCTGCTCGGGCGCCTATGTGCTGGCCGAGGCGGGCCTGCTCGATGGGCGCCGCGCCACCACGCATTGGGGCCGCACACGGGATTTCGTCGCGCGCTATCCCAAGGTGAAGTTCGAGCCGGACCAGATCTTCACGCGTGACGGCAATGTGTGGACGTCGGCGGGCATTACGGCAGGTATCGACCTCGCGCTCGCGATGGTCACCGAGGACCATGGTGAGGAGATCGCGCAGCAGGCCGCCCGCCAGCTCGTGCTGTATCATCGCCGCAGCGGCGGCCAGTCGCAGTTCTCATCGCTCTTGGAGTTGAAGACGCCGAACGGCCGCTTCGGCGCGCTGCTGTCCTGGGCGCGCGAGAACCTCGACGCCCGGCTGACGGTCGAAGACCTCGCCGATCGTGCCGGCATGAGCGCGCGGCATTTTGCCCGCGCCTTTGCCGCCGAGACCGGCACGACGCCGTCGAAGGCGATCGAGCGCTTACGGATCGAGGTCGCGCGCGAGCGCGTGCAGTCCTCGCGCGAGGCGATCGAGCTCGTCGCGGAGGCGACCGGATTTGGCGACCCCGAGCGCATGCGGCGCGCCTTCATCCGCGCCTTCGGCCAGCCGCCGCAGGCGCTGCGGCGCGCGGCGCGGGCGGGCTAGGCAATCTGACCTGGCACTCGAGCGTGGAGGCGAAGATGGGCGGGATGGAGTACAGCAACGAGAACGCGAAACGGCTCCAAAGACTTTATCTCACAGGGGACGTGACCGCCCAGCGCGCGGAGACAATTCGGCAGATCAATCTGTCTGCCGGCGAGAGCGTTCTCGATATCGGATGTGGTCCCGGCTATCTCTGCGAAAGCATGGCGCAGATCGTTGGGCCTGACGGTGCTGTGGTCGGTATCGATGTGTCGACTGACCTGATCGAGGTCTGCAACCGGCAGAAGGCTTCCGCCTGGATTTCCTATGCGATCGGCAACGCGACGGAATTGGGTCAATCCCATGCGTCGTTCGATGTCGTCGTGTGCACGCAGGTTGCCGAGTACGTGCCTGACGTTGACCGCGTCCTCGCAGAGACATTTCGCGTGCTCAAGCCAGGGGGCCGCACGATTTTTGTCGCAACCGACTGGGACGCGGTGGTGTGGCATTCCGAAAGCCCGGAACGTATGGCCGCGGTCATGAAATCATGGGAAGCGCACTGCGCTCACCCGCGTCTCCCAAGGTCGATGGCCCACAGATTGGTGAATGCACGGCTTCACCTGGACGGAGCGTCGGTCTTTCCAATTCTGAATTTGCAGTACGATGACGATAGCTACAGCAAGGGGCTGGCCCAGGGCATTCGGGACTTCGTCGCCCGCAGGAACGACGTTTCCGCTGATGATCTCGAAGCATGGCACAGCGAGTTCGAGCGTCTCAGCGGGGCGGGACAATACTTCTTCAGCACCAACCGCTATCTCTTCAGGGCCTCAAAGCCGGCTGCGACGCCGCTATGACTGCGTCCTAGGTCGCCTTGCCTGCAGCTGCCTCGCCGGCGCCATCCGCGCGGGCCACCAGGCGGCGTGCGATCGGCGTCAGCATGTAGGGCGCAAGGTGGATCGGAAATTGCGTCATCGCGAAATAGAGCCAGGTGGTAGGCGGCAGTGCGCCGGCGGTCGCCGCCAGCATCAGGCCCAGATTGCGCTGTGACACCATCAGCCCGAGCGCCAGCGCGCGCTCATAGCCGATGCGGCGGAACAGCAGCGTGGTCACGGCGAGCAGCGTGAAATAGATCGCGAAGGACAGAGCCGCAAGGCTGATGGTGAACACCGGCTGCGCCACCAGATCGTTCACAACATCGCCCATGATCGCTGCGGCGAAGATCAGGAGGATGATGATGTTGAAGCCGTCGATCGGCTTCCTGTGGCGCTGGATCGCTTTTGCGCCGAACACCCAACGGATGATGGTTGCGGCCAGCAGCGACGCCGCGAGGATGCCGAGCAGCTTCAGGCCGAGCGTCGCCGGCGTGACGCTGAGCATGCCGTCGAGGAATAGGCTTGCGAACAGCGACGCTGTGAAGGGGACCAGCGCGGTGGAGGTCACCAGCGTGACCAGCACGAGCGTGGCATCGAGGCCCATCAGCGCGGCGAGCGCCGGAGACGCCATCATGGGCGAGGCCATGCTCTGGAGCATCAGGGCAACGGAAAGGCCGGGCGAGCGGTCGTTGAGCCCTGTTGCATAGATGATCAGTCCGACGATCAGCGGCACGCCCATCGTAGTCCAGGCGGTTGCGGTCGCAATCAGCGCCGGGCGGCGTAGGTGACCGTACAGCGCCGCGAGATCGACTCGCATGAAGGAGATGCAGAGCAGGACGAGGATCGCTTCGGTGATGTAGGGCCGCAGCAGCGCGCCGAGCGGCGGCACGGCGGCGGCGACGAACACGACCGCCGCGACCCCGCGGGTGCCCTGGCTGCCGAGCCATGTCAGCGCGCGCAGGGGGAGGGCGAAGACGGTTTGAAGAACGAAGGGCATGGGAGGCGTCAGCCCAGCTCCTTCAACCAGGCGCCGATCTCGCGCACCGCGACATTGGCCTGCTGGAGCAATTTGCCCATCGTGAAGAAGCCGTGGAACTGGCCGGGGTAGTGCTTGTACGTGACGGGCACGCCGGCCTGCCTGAGGCGCTCGGCATAGTCGTCGCCTTCGTCGCGCAGCGGATCGGCCCCAGCCGTGAGCACATAGGCCGGCGGCAGACCGGCAAGGCTCTTCGCGCGCGCCGGCGAGGCGCGCCAGTCGTGGATGTCGGCGGTACCGTTGAGATAGTGATCGCGGAACCAGCGGATCACCGAATGCGTCAGCAGCACGCTGGTCTCGGGCTCGCTGTGCGAGCCGTGCGTCATGGCGAAATCGGTCGCGGGGTAGATCAGGACCTGACCCGCGATCTTCGGACCATTGCCGTCGCGTGCGGTGAGTGCGACCACGGCGGCGAGATTGCCGCCGGCGCTATCGCCGCCGATCGAAAGGCGCGAGGCATCGATGCCGAGCTCGCGCGCATTCGCGGCAATCCATTTTGTGGCGGCGATCGCGTCATCAGCGGCGGCGGGAAACTTGTGCTCGGGCGCGAGGCGGTAATCGACCGAGATCACGATCAGCGCGCCTGAAACGGCGAGCTGGCGGCAGACGACGTCGTGGGAGTCGAGATCGCCGATCACCCACCCGCCGCCATGGAAGAACACCAGCGCCGGCGACAACCCGTCCTGAAGGCGCGGCTCCTTTGGCACGTAGATGCGGGCGGGGATCGCGCCGTGCGGCGCCGGGATCGCCAGCGCCGCGACGCGCGCCAGTTCCAGCGGCTCCGGGTTGGTGGCAAAGCGGGCCTGCCCGTAATAGGCGCGGGCTTCCGGTGCCGTCAGGGTCTCGTAGGCGGGGCGGCCGGCGTCCTGGAAGGCCTTGTAGACGGCGGCGGCATCGGGATCGAGCACGACGGGCATGGGAGCGACCTTGGGCTTTCTGTTATCGTTGGACGTCGTTTCGGGGGCGCTGCCCGCCTCGGCCCCGGGGAGGGGCCGGTCAACTATCCCATCCGGCCGCCGGTCTGGCCAGCGGGCGACGGGCAGGGCAGGGATGCCGCCCTTCCCCCGCCGTATTCGCCGTGTTAACCGGATGGCCTGCGAGCGGCGGTATCCCCTGTAGAATGTCCAGCAAGCCCGATTCGCTGTTGAAGCCGCGCGAGAAGATGGTTCGAACCTTTACCCTTACAAGACTTGCCCTGCCAGGTCTTGCGGCGCTTCTGGCCGCCACCGCATTGACGGTTGCGACGCCCGCGCAGGCGCAGATCGGCACGATCTTCTCCGACCCGCCGCCGCGGCCGCCGGGTTCGATTCCGCGTGGTCAGCCGCAGCCGCAGATCCCCGATGACGATGAAGAGGTCCCCGAGCTGCCGCCGCAGGGCCGCGTGCTGCCATCGCGCCCGATGGCGCCGCCGCCAGGCCGGCAAGGTAACGTGATGCCGGGGCCGGTCGAATCCCAGCCCCTGGCGCCGCCGCCGGGCTCAACCGTCGCTCCGCCAAACCAGCCGCCGTCCGTGGCGGTCGCTCCGCCCAATCCGCAAGCCGCCCCGGGTGCGCCCGGTCAGCGGCAGCCCCAGCAGAAGGGCGGGCCGGGCGGCCCTGTCCCGCAGACCCCGGCGAGCCTCCAGCCGGGCGACGAGGTCGTGACCGAGCCGCCGGCCCAGAAGATCGTGAACAAGAAGGCGACCTTCTCCGGCCTCGACAAGATCACCGGGCGCATCATCAATTTCGACGAGGACATCGGCGAGACCGTCCAGTTCGGCGCGCTGCGGGTCAAAACCGACGCCTGCTATACGCGGCCGGCGACGGAAGCCACCAATACCGACGCCTTCGTCGAGGTCGACGAGATCACCTTGCAGGGCGAGGTGAAGCGCATCTTCTCGGGCTGGATGTATGCGGCAAGCCCGGGCCTGCACGGCGTCGAGCATCCGATCTACGACATCTGGCTCACCGACTGCAAAGAGCCGCAGCAGACCATTGCGACCGCGGCGCCCGATCCGGCCGCGGCAAAGCCGCCGGCTCCGCCGCCCGCGCAGAAGAAGGCGGCGCCACCCAAGCAGGCCGTGCAGCAGCGTCCGCCGCAGCCCTTGCCGCCGATCCAGCAGCAGCAGCCGGCGCCGCCACCCCCGCCGCCGCCGGAGCAGCGGCCGGGCCTGTTCGGTATCCCGGGGTTTGGGCGTTAGACCAAATCCCCCGGGTTCGGGCGCTAGCACTACTTTGGCAGATTTTTGATTTTGTCGCGTTTTATAGGATTCCCGAATCAATTTTTCAATGATTCATGGGTGGTCGGCTCTTGGAGGGCTGACCATGCCGGGATGGGAAGACGAACTTGAACGCTGGCTGATGCCGTTCTT
>NZ_JBFRFR010000187.1:0-5286 GCF_052114925.1 Bradyrhizobium sp. 2TAF36
GGCCGGAACGTGCCGCTCGAGCGAAAACTCATAGAACAATGCGGGCCGGAACGTGCCGCTCGAGCGAAAACTCATAGAACAATGCGGCCTGCCCAACTCGCTGATGTCCCATCATGATTCAGCCCTCTTGCAACGACTGAATCAGCGAATGTCAGCTCACGCAACCGAAGACTTTTTCAACAAAATCGACCCAAAGCGGACATGCCGACCTCGGTCATCGCAATAAGCTGGGTTGGAGCTATCCTATTCACAGAACCTCGAGGACTATCATCTTTCGGTGGTCTTTGCGGGACAGGCGACTGGGACGTACATCGATATCGGCGCAGGGGCATCCGGTAGCTGAACTGTGCTTCGGAAGCTGGTAGCGGCGCAACCGCGCTTCAGACCCGTCCGTTGACCGGCAGCAGCGCGCCGGTAACGGCGCTGGCGGCGTCACTCGCCAGGAAGAGGATGACATCGGCGAGTTCCTTTGGCGCGACCCATTTGGAAGAATCGGCCTTCGGCATGCTGGCGCGGTTTGCCGCGGTATCGATGATCGAGGGCAGCACCGCATTGACGGTGATCTTGCCTTTCAACTCGGCAGCTAGTGACTCCGTCAGCTTATGCACGCCGGCCTTCGACGCCGCATAAGGACCCATGCCGGGGCCGGCCTGCAGTGCGCCCGTCGCACCGATATTGACGATGCGGGCCGCCCGCGAGTTGAGAAGATGCGGGATCGCTGCGCGCGAAGCATTCAGCGCGGTCTCGACATTGAGAGCATGCATGCGCTGCCAAACCTTGGGATCGCCGTCGGCAATGGTCTCGAAGGCAAATCCGCCAGCAATATTGATTAGCGCGTCGATCGCGCCAAAATGCGCGGCGGCGGCATCGATCGCCTCTTTCGCCTGTGCCGCATCGGTCAGGTCGATGCGGCCGAATTCGATCCGCTGGGCTGTTGCGGCGAACTGCGACTCAGCATGATCGATACCGGCGACTCGCGCGCCGCGCGAAAGGGCTTCCTCGGTGACCACCTTGCCAAGCGCGCCCAGCGCGCCGGTGATGATAAAGACGTTACCCTTCATGGCGGTCTCCGTGCGAATGAGAATGAATCGACGCCGCAATCACTATGGTCAGCCGAGCTTCAAAATGTGCGCCGCCCTGGCTGAGATCGACCGCGACGATACCGGGATAAAATGCCGACGACGCCCGGCATCCGCCCAGGCTTGCGGCGCATATCATTGGCGCCGATCTGCCACAGTCACGCATCACGTCTTCCACTTGATCATCGTCCGCAGGATGCTCATTGGGCGGCCGGCGTAGGGCGGCTGAAATAGCATTTGGATCGGCGAGAGAGGACCTTGATAGAAGACCGGGCGCAATTTTGAAAAGGTGTTGAACCCCTCGCGCGCGTGGTAATGGCCCATACCGCTCGCACCGATCCCACCGAATGGCAGGTCGTGCTGGCCGACGTGCAGGAGAGCTTCATTGACCGATACGCCACCCGACATCACCCGCGAGATGTAGAAGTCGCGCAGCTCGGCATCGGAGGTGAATGGATAGATTGCCAACGGTCGGTCGTGACTATTGATATAGTCGGCGACCTCCTGCCGATCTGTATAGGTCTTGATCGGCAGGATCGGGCCAAAGATCTCGCGCTGCATGACAATCATGTCGTCCGTCGGATTTAGCACGAGATGCGGTGGAAATTTGCGCTGCTTCGTGTCCGGAATCTGCCGTTCCGCAAGATTGACCAGGACTGCACCCTTTGTACGGGCATCCTCCAGGGTCGCCTGCAGCCGCGTGAACGACGGTTCATCGATGATCGACGTGTAGTCTTGACCGTTGATGTCCGGGAAGCGCTCGGCAAACAGCTTGCGGCAATGATGGACGAACTCGTCCTCACTCCCTTTGGGCAGAAACATGTAGTCGACATTCGTACAGATCTGACCGGCATTGAACATCTTCACCCAGAGAATGCGCTCTGCCGCTGTCTTGACCGGGAAGTCAGGCCCAACAATTGCAGGTGCCTTGCCGCCCAATTCAAGCGTGACAGGGGTGAGGTTGCGGGCCGCGTTTGCCATGACTGCGCGACCAGTCGCGCCGGATCCCGTGAACAGCAGATGGTCGAAGGGCAATGACGAGAATGCGGGTCCTCGTCCGCCGCCATCCTCGAAAAAGGCAAGCTTCTCGAGCGGGAAATACTTTGGCGAGACACGGATCAGGACCTCGGCGAGCGCTCTTGAATTTTCCGACATCTTGACCATCGCACGATTGCCGGCGACCAGAATTGCGGCGAGCGGGCAGAAGCTGAGGTTAAGCGGGAAATTCCAGGGAACGATGACCCCGACGACGCCGAGCGGCTGTGGGATGACGCGGTTGCGCGCGAGCGGGTAGGTCATGAAGTCGACGTGCCTGCGCTGCGGTTTCATCCACTTTTTCAGGTTCTTTCTGGCGTCGGCGATTGTTTCCAGGACAACGAAATATTCGGCGAACAGGGTCTCGAATTCAGACCGGTTGCCGTAGTCGGCGTTGATCGCTGCGACCAGCTCGTCCTTGTTGTCCTTCAGGAGTTGCCCGAGGGCCTTCAGGTCAGCAATGCGCTGATCGTAGGATGGCTCGGGCGCCGCCAAATAGGCCGCCCGCTGCGCGGCGAAGCAGGACTGCAGTTCGGCGGGAATGTCGACGGAACGGAAATTGACAGGCACGTTCATGATGTTCGCTTTCTCTGGGTTTCGCGTGTCCTCCAGGTGGGTAACCAGGGCACGCGCTGACCGTGACCGTGTCAACTCCAAGTCAGTGCATGCTTGCGCTCGCATGGACGGAGCCCGGCCTCTCATCCATGATCCGCTTGATGGCGCGAGCGCAGCAGCCGCACTGGGCGCAGCATCCGAGGCAGGCATACACCTCGCTCATGCGGGGCCGTCGCGCTTCTTTTATGACCACTGAGCGCACCTGGTGGTCGCTGAACACATTGCAAGAACAGACGATCATCGCCTTCTCCTAACCAATACCAATGAGTCGGATGAAGACCGCCACAAGCGCGGTGCTCCAGCCGCAAGCACGATGGTTTCCGCTCGGCTCATCTCGGTGTGGCCAAGAGGCCGCTCGCGGACCAGATGGTTACCCATTCCAGCTCCTTCCGAGGCATCGCGAACGCTTGCTGCGGCGCCTCGACGCTACCCGCGTTCAGGTGGCCTTCTGCTTAGCTTCGGTCTGCAGGTCTGCTTCGGTGAAGCCACGGCCGCCGGGGCGGAGCGCCGAATGTTCGCGCTTTGAGTGGACGAGCGGGTAGAACATCTGCGTCGTCCAGCGCTCCGGGCCAAACAGGATGTCGTCCTGCAGGCCGACCTTGGCGGGATATTTGCGTGTGATATGCGCCGTGCCGAACAGCACGTCCCAGAAGAACAGCAGGTTGCCGAAGTTGCCCTTGTAGTGGCCAATGCCATCTTCGTTGGTGAGCGCATGGTGCGCCTGGTGCGTGGCCGGCGTGGAGATGGTGCGCTCCAGCACCCACATCAGCGGATGCAGCGCGCGGATGCGGTACAGCGGCGCATCCCACGCCCAAGCGCAGTGCGCGCCCAGGATGACCGCCAACTTGATCACCAGGTACGCCGCATAGACTGGGCCGAAACCCAGGTACACCGCCACGCCGCCGATCCACAGGCCCGGCATCATCAGGTAGTAAAAGAAGTTGTTGCGGTAGGTAATGCGCACGCTCATGTAGGCCGCGCTGTGATGCGCGCGGTGCAGCGGCCACAGCAACGGCGTGTGCGAGGCGCGGTGCCAGAGGTACTGCGTGAGGTCATCTCCGATGAGCAGCAGTCCGGCCATCGCCCACCATGGCAGGTTGGCCCAGGCGTCGTGCTGCGTCGGCATGAGCCAGCTGCACAACGCGTTGCTGCCCAGCAGTGCGATAGGCTGGGTGATGGCGATCAGGCTGACGAACATCAGCACTTCAAGCCAGGCGTCGTTGGCTGTCGCGTTGCCGCGCACGGTGGCTTGATACCGCCGGGTGACGAACTCCATGGCGGCAAAGCCTAGGATGCAGGCGCCAATTAAGAGGTACTGCAATTGCGAGCTCATATGGGACGTCTCCTGCCGCTCTCATGTTTTGAATTGTGGAACGGTCTAAGGGGTGTCGCCATATTGCGTCCAATGCATAATATTCATCGTCTTGATGCATGGAGAGCAATGCCGTGAATCTGCGCCGCCTGAATCACGTTGTCGCCCTTGCCGACACTCTGCACTTCGCCCGCGCCGCCGCAGCCGCCCACCTGAGCCAGCCGGCCTTCAGCCGCAGCATCCAGGCCATCGAGAACGACCTGGGTATCCGCCTGTTCGACCGCGACGTTGGTGATGTCCGCCCCACCCGTGCCGGGGAATTCGTCATTGAGCGGGCGCGCAAGCTGCTGTTCGAGGCGCGTTGCCTGCAGCGCGACGTGGATCTTTACCGCGACAGCCAGCTCGGCGACACGGCCTTCGGCGTCGGGCCGCTGCTAACGGCCACCCTGATGCCACGCGCGCTTGTGGCGTTGCGCCGCCAGCACCCGCAGGTGGCGCTGCGCATGGAGGTCGGCAACTGGGCGCAGTTGCTGGAGAGCTTGCGTACCGAAAGCATCGAGTTCTTTGCCGCCGATGTCCGTGACATGCCTGGGGATGCCGCGCTGGACATCCAGTTGATCGGGGGGCAGCAGGCCGGCCTGTATGTGCGGGCAGGACATCCGCTGGCCGGGCGCGAGCACATGCTGCAGGACGTCTGGGCGTACGGTCTCGCCGCACCGAAGTTGCTGAGCCCCTCAAAGGTGGAGCTCGCCGCCCTGCTGGGCCTGCCTGCGGGCCAGGAGGCCGCCATTGCGCTCGAGTGCGACAACTACGGCCTGCTCAAGACGGTCGCGCTCACCACGGATACTGTTCTGGGTGCGACGAACGCGGCGGTACGGGGGGAGCTGGAATCCGGCGCGCTTGTCCGGCTTGTCGTACATGGCTGGCAGTCGCCGCCGTCAAGCACGGGCATCGTGTGTTTGCGAGGGAGAACCTCGTCGCCGGCAGCCAAGGCAACCGTAGCAGCGATTGTGCGGGCAGCGGCCGAGATCAACGTCTAGGCGCCTTGTCGCACTCGACGCATCGTCCGGTGCGGATTACCGGCCTGTCCATATGACGACTGTTTCGAAGTGATCGACCAGACGCCGGAGTCTGCTTGTGGCCGATTTTGTTGAAAAAGTCTTCGGTTGCGTGAGCTGACATTCGCTGATTCAGTCGTTGCAAGAGGGCTGAATCATGATGGGACATCAGCGAGTTGGGCAGGCC
>NZ_JBFRFR010000188.1:0-5223 GCF_052114925.1 Bradyrhizobium sp. 2TAF36
GCCGTCAGGGAATCACGAAGCCGTCAGGGAATCACGAATCGCCCAAAAGCAAAATCCTAAAACGCAAGAAAGCGAGGTCCAACACCCCGCTTTCCTGCAAAATCGAATACTACATCAAGACAAATTCTGCTTATTTCTCAGATCAATCCGCATTCTTCACGGACGACTACTTATCGACCAGCCAATAGAAGGTCTTTTCCCGCGGAAGCGTGGGGGGCGCCGACGCTTTCCCCTCGATCGCCTCCAGCGCCTCGAAGTAGGCCTTCATAAACGCCGGGGTGATGCGTCCGTCGCTGTCCTCAAACGTCTCCCTGATCCGGATTTTCCGGTGTCCAGGCTTGCGAACGTAATAGCGATCGTTACCGTTCGGGTCCGGATCATAGACGCAGTATTTCAGCCGCGTCTTGATCACGCGACGAATCCATCGAATGGATTTTTCGAATAGGACCCGTCGCGGAGCCGCTCCCACGCCTCCAAGACTTCTCCCGTGTCCCAGAGAACGACGCCGTCGATCTTGCGGCCCTTGGGCATGCGGCCACTGTCGCACCATCCTTGAAACGTGGTCGTCGACACGCCCAATGACGCCGCAGCCTCATCGCGACGTAGCGCGAAGCGAGGTACGGACATCAGACGGTGGCGCGACATGCTGTAAGGCTCCATGGGCGCTCGGCCGACCAAGCCACAAGCGCGTTCGTGGATCGCATCTCTGCGAAACCGAGGCCCATGAAAGACGGGAATCTGTTTCGCGCTTAACCCTGGTCTGGGGAATGCAGTCGTTAGAAACTCTAAGTGAACAATGGCGAAGCAAGGGCAGAGCGCCGATGAGGGCGTCGACACACTCGCGTCGAGACAGAGCATAGTGTCGGATAGCGAGCGGAAAGTGAGCGGATAGCGAACTCGCCGGGACGTGACCGACGGTGGCGACGAGCCGAGCCGAACGATTTTCCTCATATGACCAAAGACCGTCAGGGTCGCGCAAGGTGACGCGGAAGGTCCTACGTTTCAAGGGATTGCGGGGTGGTTCCCCACGATTTACCGGCAAGAACTGGGGCGCCGCCTCGCGCAAGCACCTGCAGAAAAGCCCGGCGCTGAGGCCGCACCTTGAAACAGCCCGCTTGACGTGCAGCGAGCATGCCTGCATCATATCAATCCAAAGGCGTAAGTTTGTGGACCCTCAAATGGTCTGGGTCATAATCGGCTGCACGTTGCTGATTATCGTCTGCCTCGGCGGCGGCCGGCGGCTCGGCCAGATCATCTTGGGCGCGCTGGCCCTGATCGTGGCCGTCCTTGTGCTTGCATCGGACTGGATCAGGCAGATACCGCCGATAACGATAATCGAGCTGCTGATCGTGGCTGTCGGGTTCATCACGTTCAGGATCTTGCGCCGCCGCAAGGTCAATCTCGACCTCGCCAAATGCGGCGACACGACCAGACTAGGCAGACCGACGAGCCGTAAGCGGCAAACTTCCTCGACGCCGACGGGAAGCGAGCTCGTCGATGTCGTGCTGATATAATGCGCGGGCCTGTTTTCCACACCCACGACGCGCAGTGGCTCGCGCTCTCTAATTTTGGTCTTCGCGGTCGTTGTCATCTGTCCCGGCCTTCGATCGACGCTTCTCGAACAGACGCTTGATTTGATAAGCGGCCTCGATCAGAGGCGGCGTCAACGAGAAGAATGCACCTAGCGCGACGGCGATGATGGTATGCCGGATCGAGACCAGATCCTCTTCGGCGAAATGGTGGCTGTTACGGTCGGCCGGTGCAGGAGCAAGACCCGCAGAGCTCGGGCCGTCAGGCTTCCTCGGTCTCCGGGGCGGCGTCATCCCAACCACAAAAAGTACGTTGATCAGCAGCCACATGCCGATGATGAGGAAAAAGACCTTCATGAAAAACCAGCGCAAAAGCCAAAATAAGAGCTAAGCCCGCTCCTTCAGGCCGCGCAAGTTGTACTTTCGCAATTGACGCGATTTAGTAAACCGCGCCAGCGCCTAAACGGTCGTCGATTCCACCCGGGTAGGCAAGTTAAAGGCCGTAGGCGCTGCCCTTGAGCAGCTCCTACGGCCGACGTCGCGACGTTCCGCACGATCGACGCGGCACGAGGAAGAATACCACGCGGACGGTGCCCGACCCTTGGACCGCCATTAGAATGTGGCTGGCCCGACGCCGGGCCAGCGGAGGGGCCCCTGCCTACCCCTTACCTGCAGCCGGGGCCGTCTCTCCGCCATCTGTAGTATCGGAGTAAGCGTATGCGTTCCTCGCCGTCCATCGTGCCGACCGATCGTCTCGGTGCATCCGGACCTTTGAGGCACGGCAAGCGTTGACGCTCCGAACACCAGGGCAGGATCGTGAACCTGGAGCGTCGGACGTGAGTATAGTCCCTCTGGAATTTGAAAGACGGTTCGCGCAGCGGTGGGCGGCCAGATTTCAACGGCCCATCTCACCAGTACAGCAAGTGCGTCAGCCCCCCAGCGAAGGTTGGCAGGTCGTCAATAGCTCGAAGCGAAATAAATCACCTGCCAAGAAGAGGCGTCAGCGCATGCAGAGCCCGCAGGCTCAATAGCCGGCGGGACATTCGTCGTTCACCGTCCGAGCGGTCGGCGGTGCGTCATCGGCCGCTGCCGGTCGCGGTTCCTGTGCGTTCGGCGCCGGCGGTTCGATGGCGGCATGCCTCGGAGCTGCCCGTTGCCAGACGCCCAAGCACGCCGGCCGACGGCTCAAGATCACCTTCGGCGAGATGCGAGAGATGGGTGTGCGCGGCGTCCTGGTCTATTGCCATTGTGGCCATCACGTCGCTCTGGACGCCCTCCGCTGGCCGGACGATGTAAGGCTCTCGGATCTCGAGCCGCGGTTCGTCTGTCGGGGCTGCGGTGGCCGCGGCGCCGAGGTTCGGCCAGACTTTGAGCGCGGAACCAGCAGCTTGCAATCGTGGGCCGTGGCAGCCCCAGCACCCGGCCGGGGGACGTAATGATGCTGGGGCCTCCGGACAGGCTCTTGCCTCGTGGGACCGAGACCGTCACCGCAGAACAAAAGTCGCCCGCACCCGGCATGTTCCCAGCCAAGTCCTCATTTCTGCTGCCTCGCAGTTTCGCTGACCCATGGTGGTATCTGGCTTGTAGGAACGGCGGCCTTCCGGACTAGTTGCCCCTGACGCCGAACCAGGGTTTTCGCCATGGGTTTTTGGAACATTACCTGCTCGGTCATCATCGCGATCGTAGCCTGCGGCTCTGCCGCACTTGCGGGGGATGGTGGTCGTGCAGCTGGAGTGGCTGGGGCAAGCCGTCCTGGTGGTGCTAAGCAACGCCTCTTAATCATCCGCCGCCCGCTTCCAATAGAAGGGCCTGCGTCTAACGGCACCGTTGGCGTCGGGGCGTCAAGCTCCAAGCTCAACTCGCGGATCGACAGCAAGATGTAAGAACGCGGGCCAACCGCGATAATTCGGTCAGAAATCAGGGATTTGTCGCGGCCGAACATCCATCAATAGATGCCGTCAGCCTCGCTCGACCTCACCCATGAAAAAGCCCGGCGGTGAGGCCGGGCCGTATTCTTCAAGGGGGCTATCGCGATAGTGCTTCAGCCTGCGCCTCCGCATCGAGTTCGGCGCGGTTGGGATGGAGGGCGTGGAAAAGCTGACCCCTCCGCTGCTCCACGGATTTGGCGAGCTCGACGATTTTATAGCCAAGCGTCGAGAACATGGTGCCATCGTCGAGGTTAAGTGTATCGGCGACCCGAGCGGTGATGTTCCCATAGTCGACGAGGGCCGTAACATCGTCCTCCATGTCGCCGATGATCTCGTACGGGGTCCGGTCGTCCGAGGTGTCCACCCCGCCCTCCAGCTCCTGAATCACTCGCAGGATCTCGCCCTTGTCGATGCCGCCCTCGGAGGTGTCCGCCTCGTCGAGTGTTTGCGCATCCGGCACCGCCTTGGCGGCCTTCGCGGGCTCGGCGGCAGCCTCCGAAGGCTCGAGGTTGGCTCTCAGCTTCTCTATCCGGTCCAGGAGGTCGTGAACGCTGAACAACAGTATCGACGTCTCCTGCTCTGGGAGACGGTAGTAGTCGGAATCGTCCTCGCAGAGCCAGAGATTCTGCGCTGATCGGATTGCGATGTGGCCCACCACCTGAATGTCGGTAAGGCTTCGGTCGATCCCTTCGAGGTGCTCTTGATGTTGATCGCTGATGCCGACCTCCCGACTTGCTCAGCCAAGAGTTCTTCCGCGCTCGCGAGAACGGCGTACAGAGTTTCAGGTTCTTCGAATGTATTGTCGGGCTTGCCGTAGGGAGAAAGCTTCCCGCTTTTCACCCCGTTTACGTAAGCCACCAACGCCAGCAGGCCTTGCAGCGTCGTTGGAGCGGTGGATGTCAGATCGTCTCGGGTCTTTCCTTTCGCGGTTAAGGCACTTCTTTTCTATCTTGGGGTCCGGACCGAGGGTCCCGGGGGCCGTCTTGAGTCCCTGGTAAAGCTCCCTCATCGCCTTCTGATGCTTCTCTATCGCGGCGTACACCGGGTCCGTTGTGGTATTCTGCTTCTTAGCTTTAGCCATGGCATCACCATTGGTTGGAGTCAGCAGTCCGCGGGTGCTTCCAACACCCGCGGACTGCGCTATCACTATGAACAACTAGCACATGTTGTGCCATTCAAAGGCAGATGTCAATCACTTGTGCAGGGTGGTCGATGCTTCTAGAAGCTGACGTCATGAGCGATGATGAGAAAAAAGATATCCGCATTCCCGTCATGATGTCTGCCAGCGAGGTGGCGGCCATTGATGCGTGGCGACGCAAGCAGGAAGACCTGCCCGGCCGTTCCGAGGCCATCCGACGGTTGGTCGAGACGGGGCTGAAGTCGAAGGGAAAATAGAATGTCCAAGGCAACTTTGCTTGGAGTTATAGCTATCACCTTCTTGGCGATGAACGCTACTCCGGCCGCGGACTCGCTCAAGATTACTTGCACTGGCGATATRTTSGARCCSGGAGGGGTCAAGAAATCACCTGCTACTACGTTGCCCGCGATTTTGAGTCCCGCAAATAGAGCGACGAAGGTGTCCATTGATTTTGGCCAAGACACCATTAGCCCGCGTGTGTTGAGTAACAATCCGCTTCAACTCAAGTTTCGCACCAAGGACTTCACTGGTGAATATTTCCACTACAGTGGCGATATGTTTCTTGTTTACAGATCAGGAAACCTCGCGCGATTGAACTGCACACCGCGCTGACCGCTTGGCGCGATGC
>NZ_JBFRFR010000189.1:0-4908 GCF_052114925.1 Bradyrhizobium sp. 2TAF36
GCATGGATTCCATTTCTCGTCGCCATATGTTGGCAGCGACTGCTACCGGAGGTCTGCTAACGAGCGTTGGGCTGGCGCACGCGCAAACCGYGGGCGGCGCGATTCCTCAGCCACAGCGACCGGGTCACGGCGGCACCGATCCCGGTCCGCGCAATCTCATGCGGGATCAGCAGAACCCGGATCTGCTGGTACCGCCGTCGACMGATCATGGCACCYTGCCGAACCTGCGCTTCTCGTTCTCGGACGCCCATATGCGGCTTGAGCCGGGCGGCTGGACCCGCCAGGTCACGCAGCGTGAGCTGGGCATYGCCAAGTCCATGGCCGGCGTRAATATGCGCCTGAACGCGGGCGGTGTGCGTGAGCTGCATTGGCATAAGGCGTCAGAATGGGCCTACATGCTCTATGGCAAGGCTCGCGTGACGGCSGTCGATTCCGAGGGACGYTATTTCGTCGATGACGTCGGCGTCGGAGATCTCTGGTTCTTCCCSGGCGGAACCCCGCACTCGATCCAGGGCCTCGGCCCCGACGGCTGCGAATTYCTTCTCGTGTTCGACGATGGCGATTTCGACGAAGACAACACCTTCCTGCTCAACGACTGGTTCAAGCGCATACCGACCGATGTGCTGGGCAAGAATTTYGGAGTGCCTGCCTCGYTGTTCGGCCACACCCCCGATGAAAGCGAGCGCTATATTTTCCTGGCYCCGTTGCCGGGGCCGCTCGGATCGGAAGCCATATCGGGCGCAAAGGCGTCGGAGACGAGCTACACGTGGCGGATGATGGAGCAGGTRCCCATCAAGACGAAGGGCGGAACGGTGCGGATCACCGATTCCCGTTTGTTTCCAATCAGCACCACGACCGCAGCGGCCCTGGTTGAACTCGAACCTGGCGGATTGCGCGAGGTGCACTGGCACCCTAACGGAGACGAGTGGCTCTACGTCATCGAGGGRCAGGCGCGCATGGGTGTSTTTGCCGGCCAGGGGCAGGCGCGCACATTTGATCTGCAGGCCGGCGACGTTGGTTACGTCCCGGTGGCGATGGGCCACTATCTCGAGAATACCGGCTCGACCAACTTTCGATTTCTCGAGACGTTCAAGAGTGACCGCTTYATCGATTTCTCTCTCGATACCTGGATGGCGGCAACACCKYCGGGACTGGTGCAAGCCCATCTCAAACTYGATCCGAAGGTGATGAGCGYGCTGCGCACGAACAAGGCTCTGGTCGTGCCGGAATAATTGCCAAAGTCGGAGTACATCGCGGCGCACTCGTCCGGCGCCCGGTGGGCAGGGCGCTGGCGGACCGCCGGCAAGATCGCGCCCTCTCCGGCTGCAGAAGGAGAACGCCATGAATGTTCTGACCTGGGCCGCCCTGCGTTGGTGGTCGCCGGATCCGCTTTAGCATCAAACGGTCAGGCCGAAACGGGCACCCGAGCGTCAGTGGCATCCTCAGTTTGCAGAGACAAGCTTTAGTCCAATCACGCCGGCCACAATCAAAGCAATGCAAAGTATCCGCCCTGGCGACGCAGAGTCGCCCAGCACTGCGATACCCAGAACGGCGGTACCCGCGGCACCGATACCGGTCCAGACCGCGTACCCCGTTCCTACGGGAAGTGTGCGGAGCGCCAGCGAGAGAAGAAAGATACTCGACAAACCGGTGGCAGTCGTAAACAGCGCGGGTATCAGCAGCGTGAAGCCTGCGGACCACTTCATACCGAAGGCGAATCCGATCTCGAGAAGGCCGGCGGAGGCCAGTATCATCCATGCCATGTGGGTCAATCCATTCGCTGGTCACCGGGCGTTACGGCCGGGCTGCTTGTAAGGGGCTGGACGCGCATGGAGGATTCCATGCGCGACATGCTTGCTGATGGGCGCCTCAAGCCTTACTGGCGGCAGCGGGAATCGAGCGGAACGAAATTCCCAATCGATTGAACGCGCTCATCAAGCCGATGGCATAGGTGAGGTCAGCGAGTTCCTTGTCGCTGAATTCGCCGGCGGCGGCCTCGTAGTCGGCATCGGGAACGCCGGTTTCGGCCACCCTCGTCACGGTTTCGGTCCAGGCCAGCGCAGAGCGTTCGCGCTCACTAAAGACTTCCCCCGCGTCTCGCCACACAGGCACCAGCACGAGCTTGTCCGCGACGACGCCAGACTTGAGCAGGTCGCGGGAGTGCATATCGATGCAGTAGGCACAGCCGTTGATCTGCGAAACCCGCAGGTAGACGAGATCGACAAGTTGCTTGGAAAGGCCGCTTTTTTGAAGATAGACATAGACCCCTCCAAAAGCCTTGAAGCCTTCCGGTGAAGCCTTGGCGTAATCGATGCGCTTGTTCATGATTGAATCCTCATCTGGTTGAAGGATTCCATCGTTTCTCATCTTGGCCTATTCAAGAAGGTCCATGATAGGTGTTTGCAGCTGGGCCATGATTTCCATAATCCAGCAGATCACGCTCGAGCTTCAGTCACATCAATCCCAAAATGCGCCGGCCGAAATTTTCGGCCGTGCGCCGTGAGGCGATATTCGTGAAGTTCAAAAGAAGGGCGGAAGCCCCATCATTGCGCCTCGTCCAATCCGTAAGTGCCTCCGCGTACAGGCCTTGTTCCCGCATGCTCGCAGCGAGCCGGCGATCTGAACGGTTGCCTCGCAGACGCAAGATCAGGTGCATGCCCCCCGGCTGTAAATCTATTCGCACATTTTTTCCCAGCACGCTTTCCAGCCCCGCCGCGGTTGCCGCGCGGCGCTCGGCATAGAGCCTCCGCATCCGCTGGATATGGCGCGCAAAATGTCCTTCGGCGATGAATGAAGTGACGATGGTTTGCGTAAGCCCCGGAGAGCCAGTTGAAAGGCTTTCGGTGACCTCCTTAAACCGCTCGACCTGCGCTTCCGGCACGACGAGATAGGCCAGCCGCATGCCTGGAAAAAGTACCTTGCTGAAGGTGCCCGCATAGAGCACCCGCCCGTCACGATCGAGGCTTTTCAATGCAGGGAGGGGGCGGCTGACATAGCGGTATTCGCCATCGTAGTCGTCTTCGATGATCCATGCCTTGTTTCGCGCGGCCCAGTCCAACAGCGCCAGACGCCGAGGTAACGACAGGGACATGCAGAGCGGGCTCTGATGCGCAGGCGTGACCACCGCTGCGCGCGCCCGGGACGCGAGCTTGATGGCATCAGAAACGACCATGCCTTCCGCATCGACCGGCACCGAGATGCCTTCGATATGCATATATTCGAAAATTTCTCGCGTGGGCGGATATCCCGGGTCTTCGAGCCAGACGCGATCACCCGCCTTCAGCAGGGCATGACCGATTAGCTCCACGGTTTGGCGGTATCCCGAGGTCACGAACACCTGAGATGGGGAGCAGTTTATCCCACGCGAAACCTGGAGATATCTCGCGATTTCAGCACGCAGCGAAGGCAAGCCGGACACAGGGGGATGGATCATATCGGAAGGCTGCATGGCCCGCGCACTGCGCGCGCCAAGGCGTGCCCAGATCTTCCGGGGAAACGCATCCAGGGCGGGCAAACCCATCTGGAATGGCAGGATGGAATCCGGACGAAAACTGACTGCATCCATCCGGGGATCCGCTCGCGGCGTCGGGTTCGCAATGGATATTCGCGGCGTAAGGTCTGGGCTTACAATGGTTCCTGCCTGCCCGCGCGCCTCGACATACCCTTCAGCGGCCAGCAAGGAATAAGCCGTGTCGATGGTACCTCTGGCCAGCCCCAATTCCTTGGTCAACGCCCGTGCCGACGGAATGCGGTCACCAGGCTTCAACATTCCAGTGGCGATAGCGTCGCGAAACCGATCGTAAATCTGCCGGTAGAACGGTGCTGCCGCCTTCGGATCAAGCGGCGGGAGCTTTCGGGGATTCGCGGCAGGCATGGCCCGATCCGATCTTTCGATGAACGAAAAACCCACTATGCCATAACGGTTCGGATTGGTCTCCACTCCTCGCACGCTGCAGCGGTCAAGCCTGCGCCGGCAAATCATGGTCCAGTCGCAAAGCTCATTCATGGTCCTTGGATGCAGGCCGAAATTGCTCTTTGCTGATGATCAGAGTTCGGACAGCAGAGATTGGAAAGCAGATGACGAAAATACTGCATTTGACTTGCAGCCCCCGCGGGCAAGCCTCGGAGAGTTACAGGCTATCTCAGAAAATCGTCGGCTACTTGCTGGATAGSGAGCCGACGGCAACCGTCATAATCCGACCGATCAGCGGCGTCCCCGATATCGATGAAAGCTACGCAACTGCTCTTGGCGCGACCGAGCGATCGTACCTGGAAATGTTTGTCGAGGGTTCCATGTCCCGGTCCGAAGAACTGATCCAGGAACTGGAGAGCGCGGACTTCGTCGTCATCGCAACTCCAATGCACAACTTCACCGTGCCTGCCGCTCTCAAAGCGTGGATAGATCACGTCGTTCGAGTCCGTCGAACGTTCGACGTGACTGCCCAAGGAAAACTGGGGGCGTTGCGCGACCGCCCGGTTTTTGTCGCAGTGTCCTCGGGCGGAAGATTTTCCGGCGATCGCGCGCATCAGCCCGATTTTCTCACGCCGTATCTAAAAGCTATCCTCGGCACCATCGGGCTGCATGATTTGACGTTCTTCTCCGTTGAAGGATCGGCCCTTGGTCCTGATGCATTGGTCGCAGCCCGAACCAAGGCGGATCAGGCAATGCAGAGGTTCTTCCTCCGTTTCGCGCCCAATTCAACGGGGGTGTTTCAGCAAGCTGTATGAACGCGCAACGGCCTTCCCGCGCTCAGTTCGGCCACCGATACGTCCGTTCCTGGCCGATTCCGTTGAAGAAGTCGGTCTTCGAGCAAGACGGCCGCAATTCGCAGCGCGAACCGACCGCCTCTTAGGTCGGTTTTGGCTGCGGCGCTGGGATCAGCTTGGCTAGTTTCCGGAGGTTCTGGG